>NZ_CP128233.1:0-235000 GCF_030344915.1 Neopusillimonas aromaticivorans
GTATAGGAAGAATAAACGCCCTTTTCACCCAAGTCCAACAGCTTTGGACCGCAGTTGACTCTTTCGACACCCCTGCGATGCAACCCAATCCGGCTGACGGGGAGCCAGCAACGCTGAAAATTTACCCTCCTCTTTCCCACTAGCGGCTCCTTTTCCGACAACCAGCACGGCGGATCCCTGCCGCGGCGCTGTGAACGCAGCATTTTGATTGGTATCGTTGGCCTTCAGGCTCGTCAGTCAAACAGACCCAGGAGCAGCTCAGCCGGTGGCGCCCGGCTTTCGGGTAACGCCCTGGTCCCGCTGGTTTCGGCTTTGTGCTTCAGGTGATCAAGGATCTGCTTGATCACTATAGGGTCTTCAATGCAGGCGATGACTTTCATGGCGCCGCCGCAGCCGCTGCAGGTCTCGATGTCGATATTGAAAACACGCTTGAGCCGTTGCGCCCATGTCATCGACGCTCGCCGTTGTGCTGGTGTTGCCGGTTCATCAGCCACCCTGACCTTGTTGCCCCTGCCCCGTTTTGCCGGCGTGACCAACGCCCGGTGCCGACTGTTGGGTGCGAACACCCCGTGGAAGCGGGTTAGGTTGACTCTGGGCTTCGGTACCAGGGCGGCCAGCCTTGCAATGAAATCCAATGGTTCGAAAATGACGTGCGTGGTGCCGTCCCGGTACGGCGTCTTGAGCTGGTAGCGCACGTTGCCGCCTCGTGTTAACGACAGCCGCTTCTCGGATACCGCCGGGCGGCTGATGTACCGGCACAGCCGTTCGAGCTTCTTGCGTTCATCGGCCCTGGCCGCCACGCCGGCGTGCAGGCTGGACCCGGCTACCTTGCCAATCCCGTCACCGAACGGATCACCACTGGTCGGCAGAGTTTGCAAAGTGAACACCTTTCGCCCCGCCTGTGAACCGACAGCGATACGGTAAGTGATCGAGTGCCCCAGCAGGGGTGTCATCGGGCCGTCATCCACCGCATCCGAGGCCAGATAGCTGTTTTCGACATCCCGTTCCAGCAGGCCTTGCCGTTCCAGATAGCGACCCACCCGGTGGGCGATGGTGTGCGTCAGCTGGGTGAGCTCTGGGCTGGTCGGCGCCTTGACCCAGCGGAAACGCGCTGAGCCGTGGGATTGCTCGACATACACACCGTCGAGAAACAGCATGTGGAAGTGAACATTCAGATTGAGCGCCGATCCAAAACGCTGGATCAGGGTGACCGCGCCCGTCTTGGCCACTTGGTGGGTATGGCCCGCTTTCTTGACCAGGTGCGTGGCAATGACGCGGTAAACGATGCCCAGCACCCACCCCATGATCTCGGGCCGGCTGGCAAACAGGAAACGCAGCTGAAACGGGAAGCTCAACACCCACTGACGCATGGGTTGTTCAGGCAGTACTTCATCAACCAGCAAGGCGGCACTTTCGGCCATCCGCCGCGCCCCACAGCTCGGGCAGAAACCGCGACGCTTACAGCTGAAAGCGACCAGGTGCTCGGCGTGGCAAGACTCGCAGCGAACCCGTAGAAAGCCATGCTCCAGCCGCCCGCATTGGAGAAATTCTTCAAATTCCCGTTGCACATAGCCCGGCAATTCCTTTCCCTGCTCTGCCATAAGCGCAGCGAATGCCGGGTAATACTCGTCAACGATCTGATAGAGAAGGGTTTGCTCGGGTCGGTGGCTCTGGTAACGACCAGTATCCCGATCCCGGCTGGCCGTCCTGGCCGCCACATGAGGCATGTTCCGCGTCCTTGCAATACTGTGTTTACATACAGTCTATCGCTTAGCGGAAAGTTCTTTTACCCTCAGCCGAAATGCCTGCCGTTGCTAGACATTGCCAGCCAGTGCCCGTCACTCCGCGGTCTTCACTGCGTGATCGAGTTGATCGACACCCGCCGTGACACGCTCCATGAAGTGCCTGCCTGCGTCTGTTAGCCGAACGCCCCGCGCATGGCGCTCAAATAGCAGGACACCAAGGTTATCCTCCAGCGCTTTCACACGCGCGCTGACGCTCGACTGGCTGATACCAAGTGCCTTGGCCGCATGCCGAAAATTCAGATGCTCGGCGACGGCGATGAACTGAACAAGGGAAATGAGCGGTATCCTGCCAGACAGGATACCGACATTCACGAGGTTTCGATGGTTAGTGCGCCGCATCGGAGCGGGCCTGCTACCAGTCGTCGGTTAGACGACTGGCGACTTCTCGGTGGCAGCCCCACGGAGCCGAAGGAGCACCAGCCCCAACGAAACCAGTACCGCCATCGCCGTGGCGTAACAGATCACGGGCCACGCTGTGTCACCGTTTAAAAGTGCCACCGCCAATGTCCCGACAATGCTGACTATCAGGCTTTGAACGCAGAAGTAGAACGCGACCGCTGATCCCGCGATGTCGTCGAACTCTGCCAAAGCGCCGTTCGCGGTAACGGACACCGTGAAGACAATACCGACCGCGACAACCCACATCGGTAGGATGAAGGTGAGGAATGACGGCGAGCCGTAAAGTTCGCCGATCCCCAACAGGACCGCTCCGCAAACAAGCAACGCCATCCCACGCGCCACGCATCCTGCGATGCCCCATCTGGCGACAAAGGACTTCGCGAAACGGGTTGTCACGATCATTACAAGCGCGACAGTGGCGAAGGCAAAGCTGAATCCGATCTCGGAATATTCCGCTTGGCCTATGAGCACACGGGGAGCCGTCGAGAAGAAGACGAAGAAGGTGCCCATACCGGCGCTAAAGCCGACAGTGTAAACCCAAAAAGCCGGACTCGCGAAGATCGGCAAGACAGATCGGCGCGTCTTGACTTGATCCAGAGGGCGGGTTTCGTGCCACCTGAAACCCGCATTTAGGAGTGCGAGCATCGCCAGTATAGCCAAAGTAATGAATATCGCCTGCCATCCCAAGAACTCGCCGATCAATGCTCCGGCGATAGGGCCGAGCGCAGGCACGAACGCCAGCATCGAACTGAAAAGGCCGTAGATGACGACACCCTCAGGACGGTTGGCATAAACGTCGCGAACCGTCGCGAACGTCGCCACCAGCATGGCCGACGCGCCCACTGCTTGAAGTAGACGGAAAGCGACAAAGGCCGGTGCAGTTGAAGACCAAGCTGCTCCCAGAGACGCAATGACGAAAGCCGTTGCGCCCGCAAGTAGAATTGGCCGTCGCCCGATTCTGTCTGAGAGCGGACCAAAATCACCTGGCCCACGCCGAGCATCACCATATAGAGGCTCAACGTGAGTTGGATCATAGCGGGCGTCGTGTTCAGGATGCCGGGCATCGCTGGAACGACAGGGAGATAAATATCCATCGCCAGTGAAGCGAGGATGTCGAAAGGAGCCATCAGCAGCAGTGCTGCCGGCAGCGTATAGGCCCACGCGGGGCGTGTGGTGGTCATGACGAATCAACCCTCGATTAAGGAATACCGGGCGACGTCTGCTCGTCAGCAATCAGATGAGACTAGCCTTACAGAGCGCCGCAACAACAATACTGGTTGTTGCGGCTTACTTGTCTGCTGACTTGGAATTTCCCATCTGATTACTCCACGCTTACGAATATGAATTGCTACATTTTATCCGATTATCTTTTGCTTCGCAATGCGGCATGGGCGCACTCAGCGTTCCAGCCCCTCTGCCGCCCTAACTGCCACGACACCGACCCGCCCTGCACGATGCCCATAACCTCGCGGCCGAGTTGGCGGTCGATGATCGGCCGCCACGGGACAAGGGTGAACTCATGGGATTTCTCGACCACGGCGAACTTGCCGCTCGATAGATGCACGGTTCCGGTAAACTTGCCGCTGACGCTCTCGCCGTCCGTGGCGGCGCGGAACGGCAGGCCCTTACTCAAAGCCATATCCGATCCGACGCCGGCTACCTCGCGCTCCCGCAGGATGGCGAGAAGGTTGCGCCGGTAGAAGACGCGGCTGTCCCGGCTGCGGGTGGCGTCGCCCTGTTCGATATGGTGCTCGCGGCGCTGGTCCATGGCTTCGCGGACTTGTTGCCCGAAGCCGGTTGGCGCAAGGTCGGCCGTCTCGCCGTGGATCAGCCGCCGGTCCAGCCAGGTCGCGCCGTCCGATCCGATCTGTTTGTTCAGATCGACCGGGGAAAGGACGCGAACGCTGGCCTGACTGTCTCGGCCGGCGTCATGGGCGGCGGCACGGCTGACCAGATCATCGGGGATGCGCCATTGGTCGGCGTCGATCCGCTCGACGATACCGGCCCGGCGTAGCGCCTCCAGCCGGCGCACATGGGCATCGACATAGCCCTCATAGTCGCCGCCTGGAACGCGGCACGTATAGGAAGAATAAACGCCCTTTTCACCCAAGTCCAACAGCTTTGGACCGCAGTTGACTCTTTCGACACCCCTGCGATGCAACCCAATCCGGCTGACGGGGAGCCAGCAACGCTGAAAATTTACCCTCCTCTTTCCCACTAGCGGCTCCTTTTCCGACAACCAGCACGGCGGATCCCTGCCGCGGCGCTGTGAACGCAGCATTTTGATTGGTATCGTTGGCCTTCAGGCTCGTCAGTCAAACAGACCCAGGAGCAGCTCAGCCGGTGGCGCCCGGCTTTCGGGTAACGCCCTGGTCCCGCTGGTTTCGGCTTTGTGCTTCAGGTGATCAAGGATCTGCTTGATCACTATAGGGTCTTCAATGCAGGCGATGACTTTCATGGCGCCGCCGCAGCCGCTGCAGGTCTCGATGTCGATATTGAAAACACGCTTGAGCCGTTGCGCCCATGTCATCGACGCTCGCCGTTGTGCTGGTGTTGCCGGTTCATCAGCCACCCTGACCTTGTTGCCCCTGCCCCGTTTTGCCGGCGTGACCAACGCCCGGTGCCGACTGTTGGGTGCGAACACCCCGTGGAAGCGGGTTAGGTTGACTCTGGGCTTCGGTACCAGGGCGGCCAGCCTTGCAATGAAATCCAATGGTTCGAAAATGACGTGCGTGGTGCCGTCCCGGTACGGCGTCTTGAGCTGGTAGCGCACGTTGCCGCCTCGTGTTAACGACAGCCGCTTCTCGGATACCGCCGGGCGGCTGATGTACCGGCACAGCCGTTCGAGCTTCTTGCGTTCATCGGCCCTGGCCGCCACGCCGGCGTGCAGGCTGGACCCGGCTACCTTGCCAATCCCGTCACCGAACGGATCACCACTGGTCGGCAGAGTTTGCAAAGTGAACACCTTTCGCCCCGCCTGTGAACCGACAGCGATACGGTAAGTGATCGAGTGCCCCAGCAGGGGTGTCATCGGGTCGTCATCCACCGCATCCGAGGCCAGATAGCTGTTTTCGACATCCCGTTCCAGCAGGCCTTGCCGTTCCAGATAGCGACCCACCCGGTGGGCGATGGTGTGCGTCAGCTGGGTGAGCTCTGGGCTGGTCGGCGCCTTGACCCAGCGGAAACGCGCTGAGCCGTGGGATTGCTCGACATACACACCGTCGAGAAACAGCATGTGGAAGTGAACATTCAGATTGAGCGCCGATCCAAAACGCTGGATCAGGGTGACCGCGCCCGTCTTGGCCACTTGGTGGGTATGGCCCGCTTTCTTGACCAGGTGCGTGGCAATGACGCGGTAAACGATGCCCAGCACCCACCCCATGATCTCGGGCCGGCTGGCAAACAGGAAACGCAGCTGAAACGGGAAGCTCAACACCCACTGACGCATGGGTTGTTCAGGCAGTACTTCATCAACCAGCAAGGCGGCACTTTCGGCCATCCGCCGCGCCCCACAGCTCGGGCAGAAACCGCGACGCTTACAGCTGAAAGCGACCAGGTGCTCGGCGTGGCAAGACTCGCAGCGAACCCGTAGAAAGCCATGCTCCAGCCGCCCGCATTGGAGAAATTCTTCAAATTCCCGTTGCACATAGCCCGGCAATTCCTTTCCCTGCTCTGCCATAAGCGCAGCGAATGCCGGGTAATACTCGTCAACGATCTGATAGAGAAGGGTTTGCTCGGGTCGGTGGCTCTGGTAACGACCAGTATCCCGATCCCGGCTGGCCGTCCTGGCCGCCACATGAGGCATGTTCCGCGTCCTTGCAATACTGTGTTTACATACAGTCTATCGCTTAGCGGAAAGTTCTTTTACCCTCAGCCGAAATGCCTGCCGTTGCTAGACATTGCCAGCCAGTGCCCGTCACTCCGCGGTCTTCACTGCGTGATCGAGTTGATCGACACCCGCCGTGACACGCTCCATGAAGTGCCTGCCTGCGTCTGTTAGCCGAACGCCCCGCGCATGGCGCTCAAATAGCAGGACACCAAGGTTATCCTCCAGCGCTTTCACACGCGCGCTGACGCTCGACTGGCTGATACCAAGTGCCTTGGCCGCATGCCGAAAATTCAGATGCTCGGCGACGGCGATGAACTGAACAAGGGAAATGAGCGGTATCCTGCCAGACAGGATACCGACATTCACGAGGTTTCGATGGTTAGTGCGCCGCATCGGAGCGGGCCTGCTACCAGTCGTCGGTTAGACGACTGGCGACTTCTCGGTGGCAGCCCCACGGAGCCGAAGGAGCACCAGCCCCAACGAAACCAGTACCGCCATCGCCGTGGCGTAACAGATCACGGGCCACGCTGTGTCACCGTTTAAAAGTGCCACCGCCAATGTCCCGACAATGCTGACTATCAGGCTTTGAACGCAGAAGTAGAACGCGACCGCTGATCCCGCGATGTCGTCGAACTCTGCCAAAGCGCCGTTCGCGGTAACGGACACCGTGAAGACAATACCGACCGCGACAACCCACATCGGTAGGATGAAGGTGAGGAATGACGGCGAGCCGTAAAGTTCGCCGATCCCCAACAGGACCGCTCCGCAAACAAGCAACGCCATCCCACGCGCCACGCATCCTGCGATGCCCCATCTGGCGACAAAGGACTTCGCGAAACGGGTTGTCACGATCATTACAAGCGCGACAGTGGCGAAGGCAAAGCTGAATCCGATCTCGGAATATTCCGCTTGGCCTATGAGCACACGGGGAGCCGTCGAGAAGAAGACGAAGAAGGTGCCCATACCGGCGCTAAAGCCGACAGTGTAAACCCAAAAGCCGGACTCGCGAAGATCGGCAAGACAGATCGGCGCGTCTTGACTTGATCCAGAGGGCGGGTTTCGTGCCACCTGAAACCCGCATTTAGGAGTGCGAGCATCGCCAGTATAGCCAAAGTAATGAATATCGCCTGCCATCCCAAGAACTCGCCGATCAATGCTCCGGCGATAGGGCCGAGCGCAGGCACGAACGCCAGCATCGAACTGAAAAGGCCGTAGATGACGACACCCTCAGGACGGTTGGCATAAACGTCGCGAACCGTCGCGAACGTCGCCACCAGCATGGCCGACGCGCCCACTGCTTGAAGTAGACGGAAAGCGACAAAGGCCGGTGCAGTTGAAGACCAAGCTGCTCCCAGAGACGCAATGACGAAAGCCGTTGCGCCCGCAAGTAGAATTGGCCGTCGCCCGATTCTGTCTGAGAGCGGACCAAAAATCACCTGGCCCACGCCGAGCATCACCATATAGAGGCTCAACGTGAGTTGGATCATAGCGGGCGTCGTGTTCAGGATGCCGGGCATCGCTGGAACGACAGGGAGATAAATATCCATCGCCAGTGAAGCGAGGATGTCGAAAGGAGCCATCAGCAGCAGTGCTGCCGGCAGCGTATAGGCCCACGCGGGGCGTGTGGTGGTCATGACGAATCAACCCTCGATTAAGGAATACCGGGCGACGTCTGCTCGTCAGCAATCAGATGAGACTAGCCTTACAGAGCGCCGCAACAACAATACTGGTTGTTGCGGCTTACTTGTCTGCTGACTTGGAATTTCCCATCTGATTACTCCACGCTTACGAATATGAATTGCTACATTTTATCCGATTATCTTTTGCTTCGCAATGCGGCATGGGCGCACTCAGCGTTCCAGCCCCTCTGCCGCCCTAACTGCCACGACACCGACCCGCCCTGCACGATGCCCATAACCTCGCGGCCGAGTTGGCGGTCGATGATCGGCCGCCACGGGACAAGGGTGAACTCATGGGATTTCTCGACCACGGCGAACTTGCCGCTCGATAGATGCACGGTTCCGGTAAACTTGCCGCTGACGCTCTCGCCGTCCGTGGCGGCGCGGAACGGCAGGCCCTTACTCAAAGCCATATCCGATCCGACGCCGGCTACCTCGCGCTCCCGCAGGATGGCGAGAAGGTTGCGCCGGTAGAAGACGCGGCTGTCCCGGCTGCGGGTGGCGTCGCCCTGTTCGATATGGTGCTCGCGGCGCTGGTCCATGGCTTCGCGGACTTGTTGCCCGAAGCCGGTTGGCGCAAGGTCGGCCGTCTCGCCGTGGATCAGCCGCCGGTCCAGCCAGGTCGCGCCGTCCGATCCGATCTGTTTGTTCAGATCGACCGGGGAAAGGACGCGAACGCTGGCCTGACTGTCTCGGCCGGCGTCATGGGCGGCGGCACGGCTGACCAGATCATCGGGGATGCGCCATTGGTCGGCGTCGATCCGCTCGACGATACCGGCCCGGCGTAGCGCCTCCAGCCGGCGCACATGGGCATCGACATAGCCCTCATAGTCGCCGCCTGGAACGCGGCACGTATAGGAAGAATAAACGCCCTTTTCACCCAAGTCCAACAGCTTTGGACCGCAGTTGACTCTTTCGACACCCCTGCGATGCAACCCAATCCGGCTGACGGGGAGCCAGCAACGCTGAAAATTTACCCTCCTCTTTCCCACTAGCGGCTCCTTTTCCGACAACCAGCACGGCGGATCCCTGCCGCGGCGCTGTGAACGCAGCATTTTGATTGGTATCGTTGGCCTTCAGGCTCGTCAGTCAAACAGACCCAGGAGCAGCTCAGCCGGTGGCGCCCGGCTTTCGGGTAACGCCCTGGTCCCGCTGGTTTCGGCTTTGTGCTTCAGGTGATCAAGGATCTGCTTGATCACTATAGGGTCTTCAATGCAGGCGATGACTTTCATGGCGCCGCCGCAGCCGCTGCAGGTCTCGATGTCGATATTGAAAACACGCTTGAGCCGTTGCGCCCATGTCATCGACGCTCGCCGTTGTGCTGGTGTTGCCGGTTCATCAGCCACCCTGACCTTGTTGCCCCTGCCCCGTTTTGCCGGCGTGACCAACGCCCGGTGCCGACTGTTGGGTGCGAACACCCCGTGGAAGCGGGTTAGGTTGACTCTGGGCTTCGGTACCAGGGCGGCCAGCCTTGCAATGAAATCCAATGGTTCGAAAATGACGTGCGTGGTGCCGTCCCGGTACGGCGTCTTGAGCTGGTAGCGCACGTTGCCGCCTCGTGTTAACGACAGCCGCTTCTCGGATACCGCCGGGCGGCTGATGTACCGGCACAGCCGTTCGAGCTTCTTGCGTTCATCGGCCCTGGCCGCCACGCCGGCGTGCAGGCTGGACCCGGCTACCTTGCCAATCCCGTCACCGAACGGATCACCACTGGTCGGCAGAGTTTGCAAAGTGAACACCTTTCGCCCCGCCTGTGAACCGACAGCGATACGGTAAGTGATCGAGTGCCCCAGCAGGGTGTCATCGGGTCGTCATCCACCGCATCCGAGGCCAGATAGCTGTTTTCGACATCCCGTTCCAGCAGGCCTTGCCGTTCCAGATAGCGACCCACCCGGTGGGCGATGGTGTGCGTCAGCTGGGTGAGCTCTGGGCTGGTCGGCGCCTTGACCCAGCGGAAACGCGCTGAGCCGTGGGATTGCTCGACATACACACCGTCGAGAAACAGCATGTGGAAGTGAACATTCAGATTGAGCGCCGATCCAAAACGCTGGATCAGGGTGACCGCGCCCGTCTTGGCCACTTGGTGGGTATGGCCCGCTTTCTTGACCAGGTGCGTGGCAATGACGCGGTAAACGATGCCCAGCACCCACCCCATGATCTCGGGCCGGCTGGCAAACAGGAAACGCAGCTGAAACGGGAAGCTCAACACCCACTGACGCATGGGTTGTTCAGGCAGTACTTCATCAACCAGCAAGGCGGCACTTTCGGCCATCCGCCGCGCCCCACAGCTCGGGCAGAAACCGCGACGCTTACAGCTGAAAGCGACCAGGTGCTCGGCGTGGCAAGACTCGCAGCGAACCCGTAGAAAGCCATGCTCCAGCCGCCCGCATTGGAGAAATTCTTCAAATTCCCGTTGCACATAGCCCGGCAATTCCTTTCCCTGCTCTGCCATAAGCGCAGCGAATGCCGGGTAATACTCGTCAACGATCTGATAGAGAAGGGTTTGCTCGGGTCGGTGGCTCTGGTAACGACCAGTATCCCGATCCCGGCTGGCCGTCCTGGCCGCCACATGAGGCATGTTCCGCGTCCTTGCAATACTGTGTTTACATACAGTCTATCGCTTAGCGGAAAGTTCTTTTACCCTCAGCCGAAATGCCTGCCGTTGCTAGACATTGCCAGCCAGTGCCCGTCACTCCCACTCGATTGTAAACAAGCACACAAAACCCTTTAGTGACAACAATTTGCAAGAACTATCAGGCTCAGTGCCATGAAAAATACCATGACCAGATCATGAGGTTGAACACGGCTTGCGCCGGCAGCGTTCACGCTCCTGGTCGGCGATCTCGCCCGGCTGCAATGCTAGCTCAGCATCGGTCATGCGCTCCAGCACGTCGCGTAGGCGGATGGTGCAAGGAATGGGCGGCAGCTCGAACTCATAGCCGCCGGCGATCATTTCGGCCGCAATCTCCTCGGTGATGAAAAACGGCTCGTCGTCTTGGTTCGGCTTCTTCATGCCCTTTCCTCCTGGCGCTCATCCTGGCCGACAGCGGCCAGGGCATCGGCTTCCGTCAATGCGTCCTCCACGAACGCGCCGTGCTGCTTCGCTTCGGCCTGGCTGACCTCGGCCCATATCCGTTTCACCTGGGCCGCACTGTACCCGGCCAGCTCGGCGGTCTTGTTGATGCTGTAGCCGGACTTGCGCAGCGCGACAACTTGGGCGCGGCGCTTCGGATCAGCACGGCGGCCCTTGTACCGCCCGGCCCGGCGGGCCAACTCAATGCCTTGGCGCTGGCGTTCGCGCCTGTCCTCGTAGTCGTCGCGGGCCATCTGCAAGGCCAGGCGAAAAAGCATGATCTGCACGGCTTCCAGCACGATCTTGGCGACGCCACTGGGCCTCGGCCGCCAGGTCGGATAGATCGACCACGCCGAGGACGGCCAGGCGTGCGCCTTTGGCCTGTATCGAGGCCACCAGGCGCTCGGCCTCGGGCAAAGGTAGGCGGCTGATGCGGTCGATCTTCTCGGCAATGACCACCTCGCCGGGCTGTAGGTCGCCGATCATGCGCAGCAGCTCAGGCCGGTCGGCGCGTGCGCCGGATGCCTTCTCACGGTAGATGCCGGCGACGTAGTAGCCGGCGGCCTTCGCGGCCGTAGTGATCGCCTCTTGGCGTTCCAAGTCCTGCGCGTCGGTGCTGACGCGCAGATAGACCCGCGCCACCATCGACGCGGCTACTGGCTTCGTCCTGCGGATACTTGCGGGCTCCTTTGGGCATACCCATTTGGGCCTAGTCTAGCCGGCATGGCGCATTACAGCAATACGCAATTTAAATGCGCCTAGCGCATTTTCCCGACCTTAATGCGCCTCGCGCTGTAGCCTCACGCCCACATATGTGCTAATGTGGTTACGTGTATTTTATGGAGGTTATCCAATGAGCCGCCTGACAATCGACATGACGGACCAGCAGCACCAGAGCCTGAAAGCCCTGGCCGCCTTGCAGGGCAAGACCATTAAGCAATACGCCCTCGAACGTCTGTTCCCCGGTGACGCTGATGCCGATCAGGCATGGCAGGAACTGAAAACCATGCTGGGGAACCGCATCAACGATGGGCTTGCCGGCAAGGTGTCCACCAAGAGCGTCGGCGAAATTCTTGATGAAGAACTCAGCGGGGATCGCGCTTGACGGCCTACATCCTCACGGCTGAGGCCGAAGCCGATCTACGCGGCATCATCCGCTACACGCGCCGGGAGTGGGGCGCGGCGCAGGTGCGCCGCTATATCGCTAAGCTGGAACAGGGCATAGCCAGGCTTGCCGCCGGCGAAGGCCCGTTTAAGGACATGAGCGAACTCTTTCCCGCGCTGCGGATGGCCCGCTGCGAACACCACTACGTTTTTGCCTGCCGCGTGCGGGCGAACCCGCGTTGGTCGTGGCGATCCTGCATGAGCGCATGGACCTCATGACGCGACTTGCCGACAGGCTCAAGGGCTGATTTCAGCCGCTAAAAATCGCGCCACTCACAACGTCCTGATGGCGTACTTACCCAAAGAACA
The DNA here is from genome assembly GCF_030344915.1 of Neopusillimonas aromaticivorans. Taxonomy (GTDB): domain Bacteria; phylum Pseudomonadota; class Gammaproteobacteria; order Burkholderiales; family Burkholderiaceae_B; genus Neopusillimonas; species Neopusillimonas aromaticivorans. Next base: position 12,259 of record NZ_CP128233.1, read on the forward strand.
GCTAGGAGAATCATTTATGCTCAGCACACTTCCACAAGCTCATGCAACTTTCTTGAACCGCATCCGCGATGCGGTCGCTTCCGATGTTCGCTTCCGCGCTCTTCTGATCGGCGGCTCTTACGTTCACGGAGGACTCGATGAGCACTCCGATTTGGATTTCGACATCGTTGTTGAGGACAACTGCTACGCAGATGTCTTGTCTACACGCAAGGATTTTGCCGAGGCACTGCCCGGCTTCCTCAACGCGTTCACCGGCGAACATGTAGGAGAACCGCGCCTTCTGATCTGCCTATATGGTCCGCCACTGCTACACATCGATTTGAAGTTTTCTCTTGCTTCCGATCTCGACCAGCAAATCGAGCGGCGGGCGGTTCTGTTTGCTCGTGATCCGGCAGAGATCGAGAAGCGCATTGAGGCGGCAGCGGTGGCATGGCCAAACCGTCCCTCCGAGTGGTTCGAAGCACGTGCCTAGATCTGGCTACACTATGCGGCCACCAAGCTCGCCCGTGGCGAGCTTTACGAAGCGATCGGCATGCTCGGTTTCTTCCGTGAGCAAGTGTTAGGACCTTTGCTCTACCGTCGCGCTGGAAAGGACCAGCGCGGAGTGAGGCGATTGGAAACCCTTCGACTGGATGAAGAGCGCAGACTAGCCACCACCATTGCGCTGCACGATGCGTTGTCTGTCAGGGATGCCATCAAAGCATCTGCCTCCATCTATCTCGACCTCCGAGCCGACGATCCGTCGTTGGAACCGACAACGCATATGCCAGGTCTTCTGTACGACTTAATAGAACGTGCGGTACCAGGCACGCCTAACCGTCAGTGAGATTGGATGAGTGAACGATATTGATCGAGAAGAGCCCTGCGCAGCCGCTGCCGTGCCCGAGAGCATGGCGGCTCACGTGATGGGATACAAATGGGCGCGTGATAAGGTTGGTCAGTCCGGCTGCGCGGTCTATCGGCTGCATAGCAAGTCAGGCGGCTCCGACTTGTTTCTGAAGCACGGCAAAGATGCTTTTGCCGACGACGTGACTGATGAAATGGTGAGATTGCGTTGGCTGGCGGGGCACATTTCTGTGCCCTCCGTTGTAAGCTTCGTTCGCACGCCCAATCAGGCATGGCTCCTGACAACAGCAATACATGGAAAAACGGCATATCAAGTGCTGAAATCGGATTTCGGAGCCCGTCTCGTTGTTGTTGACGCATTGGCGGCGTTCATGCGCCGACTGCATGCGATCCCAGTGAGCGAATGCTCCTTCAACAGTGACCACGCATGCAGGCTTGCCCGAGCGCGGGAGCGTATCGAGGCGGGGGTTGTTGATGTCGATGACTTCGATAAGGAGCGCGAAGGGTGGACGGCCGAACAGGTTTGGGAGGCGATGCATCGCCTCCTACCGCTCGCGCCGGACCCAGTCGTGACGCACGGCGATTTTTCACTCGATAATCTACTTATCGTCGAAGGTAAGGTAGTCGGCTGCATCGACGTTGGGCGGGCTGGTATTGCTGATCGATACCAAGACCTTGCCGTGTTATGGAACTGTCTTGAGGAGTTCGAACCTTCGCTTCAGGAGAGGCTTGTTGCGCAATATGGCATTGCCGATCCGGATAGGCGCAAGCTGCAATTTCATCTCCTGCTGGACGAACTTTTCTAAGGCGATGCCCCTCGACCTCGATCAGGGAGGCGTTCAGGACGACTCACAAAGAAAGCCGGGCAATGCCCGGCTTTTTCTGCTGCTACCTCCGTAGTCGTAAGGCCGTTGCAGGTGCTCGGGTGCGGTACAACTCGCCGGTCGCCAGCTCAAGCGCGATCACGTCGTTGCCGTCGTAGTTGACGATGATGCTGTTGGGCCGACTGTCCTCACGCTTCGCAGGGAGAGGCCAGCCTTCAATCGAAGCCGGCGCAAGCTCGTAGTGCTTCCCGGTTTCGACGCTGCGCAGCGTCCAGGTCCTGCAACCGGCCACGCCGGTCGCAGAAACCACGGCGAGCGAGCCGCGAAAATCGTGCGGGTACGCCTCGATGTTCATACGCCTCCTAGATCGAGCGCGAGCGTTTCTGCTCGGCCTTGGCCGCCTGTTCCTGGGACACCTCGCCGATGACCTTGCCCTGGCCCCGGCTGTAGGCGATTTCGTAGTTCTTGCCGACAACCGGCGGCTTCTCAAAGATGCCCCGGCTGTGTTTCACGATCCCGCCTTCGCTGAACTGGTAGACGTTGCTGAGCATTTCCAGGCGCTTGCGCACGGTCAACGAAGAGTCAGCGCCGTAGGCGCTGCCATTTTGGGGTGAGGCCGTTCGCGGCCGAGGGGCGCAGCCCCCGGGGATGGGAGGCCCGCGTTAGCGGGCCGGGAGGGTTCGAGAAGGGGGCACCCCCTTCGGCGTGCGCGGTCACGCGCACAGGGCGCAGCCCTGGTTAAAAACAAGGTTTATAAATATTGGTTTAAAAGCAGGTTAAAAGACAGGTTAGCGGTGGCCGAAAAACGGGCGGAAACCCTTGCAAATGCTGGATTTTCTGCCTGTGGACAGCCCCTCAAATGTCAATAGGTGCGCCCCTCATCTGTCAGCACTCTGCCCCTCAAGTGTCAAGGATCGCGCCCCTCATCTGTCAGTAGTCGCGCCCCTCAAGTGTCAATACCGCAGGGCACTTATCCCCAGGCTTGTCCACATCATCTGTGGGAAACTCGCGTAAAATCAGGCGTTTTCGCCGATTTGCGAGGCTGGCCAGCTCCACGTCGCCGGCCGAAATCGAGCCTGCCCCTCATCTGTCAACGCCGCGCCGGGTGAGTCGGCCCCTCAAGTGTCAACGTCCGCCCCTCATCTGTCAGTGAGGGCCAAGTTTTCCGCGAGGTATCCACAACGCCGGCGGCCGCGGTGTCTCGCACACGGCTTCGACGGCGTTTCTGGCGCGTTTGCAGGGCCATAGACGGCCGCCAGCCCAGCGGCGAGGGCAACCAGCCCGGTGAGCGTCGGAAAGGCGCTGGAAGCCCCGTAGCGACGCGGAGAGGGGCGAGACAAGCCAAGGGCGCAGGCTCGATGCGCAGCACGACATAGCCGGTTCTCGCAAGGACGAGAATTTCCCTGCGGTGCCCCTCAAGTGTCAATGAAAGTTTCCAACGCGAGCCATTCGCGAGAGCCTTGAGTCCACGCTAGATCTATCTCATCTGCGCAAGGCAGAACGTGAAGACGGCCGCCCTGGACCTCGCCCGCGAGCGCCAGGCGCACGAGGCCGGCGCGCGGACCCGCGCCACGGCCCACGAGCGGACGCCGCAGCAGGAGCGCCAGAAGGCCGCCAGAGAGGCCGAGCGCGGCCGTGAGGCTTGGACGCTAGGGCAGGGCATGAAAAAGCCCGTAGCGGGCTGCTACGGGCGTCTGACGCGGTGGAAAGGGGAGGGGATGTTGTCTACATGGCTCTGCTGTAGTGAGTGGGTTGCGCTCCGGCAGCGGTCCTGATCAATCGTCACCCTTTCTCGGTCCTTCAACGTTCCTGACAACGAGCCTCCTTTTCGCCAATCCATCGACAATCACCGCGAGTCCCTGCTCGAACGCTGCGTCCGGACCGGCTTCGTCGAAGGCGTCTATCGCGGCCCGCAACAGCGGCGAGAGCGGAGCCTGTTCAACGGTGCCGCCGCGCTCGCCGGCATCGCTGTCGCCGGCCTGCTCCTCAAGCACGGCCCCAACAGTGAAGTAGCTGATTGTCATCAGCGCATTGACGGCGTCCCCGGCCGAAAAACCCGCCTCGCAGAGGAAGCGAAGCTGCGCGTCGGCCGTTTCCATCTGCGGTGCGCCCGGTCGCGTGCCGGCATGGATGCGCGCGCCATCGCGGTAGGCGAGCAGCGCCTGCCTGAAGCTGCGGGCATTCCCGATCAGAAATGAGCGCCAGTCGTCGTCGGCTCTCGGCACCGAATGCGTATGATTCTCCGCCAGCATGGCTTCGGCCAGTGCGTCGAGCAGCGCCCGCTTGTTCCTGAAGTGCCAGTAAAGCGCCGGCTGCTGAACCCCCAACCGTTCCGCCAGTTTGCGTGTCGTCAGACCGTCTACGCCGACCTCGTTCAACAGGTCCAGGGCGGCACGGATCACTGTATTCGGCTGCAACTTTGTCATGCTTGACACTTTATCACTGATAAACATAATATGTCCACCAACTTATCAGTGATAAAGAATCCGCGCGTTCAATCGGACCAGCGGAGGCTGGTCCGGAGGCCAGACGTGAAACCCAACATACCCCTGATCGTAATTCTGAGCACTGTCGCGCTCGACGCTGTCGGCATCGGCCTGATTATGCCGGTGCTGCCGGGCCTCCTGCGCGATCTGGTTCACTCGAACGACGTCACCGCCCACTATGGCATTCTGCTGGCGCTGTATGCGTTGGTGCAATTTGCCTGCGCACCTGTGCTGGGCGCGCTGTCGGATCGTTTCGGGCGGCGGCCAATCTTGCTCGTCTCGCTGGCCGGCGCCACTGTCGACTACGCCATCATGGCGACAGCGCCTTTCCTTTGGGTTCTCTATATCGGGCGGATCGTGGCCGGCATCACCGGGGCGACTGGGGCGGTAGCCGGCGCTTATATTGCCGATATCACTGATGGCGATGAGCGCGCGCGGCACTTCGGCTTCATGAGCGCCTGTTTCGGGTTCGGGATGGTCGCGGGACCTGTGCTCGGTGGGCTGATGGGCGGTTTCTCCCCCACGCTCCGTTCTTCGCCGCGGCAGCCTTGAACGGCCTCAATTTCCTGACGGGCTGTTTCCTTTTGCCGGAGTCGCACAAAGGCGAACGCCGGCCGTTACGCCGGGAGGCTCTCAACCCGCTCGCTTCGTTCCGGTGGGCCCGGGGCATGACCGTCGTCGCCGCCCTGATGGCGGTCTTCTTCATCATGCAACTTGTCGGACAGGTGCCGGCCGCGCTTTGGGTCATTTTCGGCGAGGATCGCTTTCACTGGGACGCGACCACGATCGGCATTTCGCTTGCCGCATTTGGCATTCTGCATTCACTCGCCCAGGCAATGATCACCGGCCCTGTAGCCGCCCGGCTCGGCGAAAGGCGGGCACTCATGCTCGGAATGATTGCCGACGGCACAGGCTACATCCTGCTTGCCTTCGCGACACGGGGATGGATGGCGTTCCCGATCATGGTCCTGCTTGCTTCGGGTGGCATCGGAATGCCGGCGCTGCAAGCAATGTTGTCCAGGCAGGTGGATGAGGAACGTCAGGGGCAGCTGCAAGGCTCACTGGCGGCGCTCACCAGCCTGACCTCGATCGTCGGACCCCTCCTCTTCACGGCGATCTATGCGGCTTCTATAACAACGTGGAACGGGTGGGCATGGATTGCAGGCGCTGCCCTCTACTTGCTCTGCCTGCCGGCGCTGCGTCGCGGGCTTTGGAGCGGCGCAGGGCAACGAGCCGATCGCTGATCGTGGAAACGATAGGCCTATGCCATGCGGGTCAAGGCGACTTCCGGCAAGCTATAGGGGCGAATAGAGAAAACGGAAAAAATCGTACGCTAAGGTTTTCCGGGCAGCCTTAGCGGCCGAAACTTCCCGTCCTCCAGCCTGCGGCTCTGCCGCCAGACATAATCGCCGGTCAGATTGATGTGCTCCCACCCCAGCGGCGACAGGTATTGCAGCAGCTCACCATCCACCGACTTCCCCGCATCGCCCATCGCCTGGGTGGCGCGCTCCAAGTACACCGTGTTCCACAACACGATGGCGGCCGTCACCAGGTTGAGGCCACTGGCCCGGTAGCGCTGCTGCTCGAAGCTCCGATCCCTGATCTCGCCGAGGCGGTTGAAGAACACCGCCCTGGCCAGGGAGTTGCGGGCTTCGCCCTTGTTCAGTCCAGCATGCACGCGCCGGCGCAGCTCGACGCTTTGCAACCAATCGAGGATGAAAAGCGTGCGCTCGATCCGGCCCAGCTCGCGCAGGGCCACGGCCAGGCCGTTCTGGCGCGGATAGCTGCCGAGCTTGCGCAGCATCAGCGAGGCGGTGACCGTGCCCTGCTTGATCGAGCTGGCCAGTGCGCAGGATGTCGTCCCAATGGGCGCGGACGTGCTTGATGTTCAGGGTGCCGCCAACCATTGGGCGCAATGTCGGGTAGTCCTGGACGCTATTCGGAACATACAGCTTGGTTTCTCCGAGGTCGCGGATGCGCGGTGCGAAGCGGAAGCCCAGCAGGTGCATCAGGGCGAAGACATGATCGGTGAAGCCAGCCGTGTCAGTGTAGTGCTCCTCGATCCGCAAGTCGGACTCGTGGTACAGCAGACCGTCGAGCACATAGGTAGAGTCGCGCACGCCGACATTCACCACGCGGGTGCTGAACGGTGCGTACTGGTCGGAGATGTGGGTGTAGAACAGCCGCCCCGGCTCGCTGCCGTACTTCGGGTTGACGTGGCCGGTGCTTTCGCCTCGACCACCCGCCCGGAAGCGCTGGCCATCGGAAGAAGAGGTCGTGCCGTCGCCCCAGTGAGCGGCGAAGGTATGACGGTACTGGTGGTTGACCAGCTCGGCCAGGGCCGCCGAGTAGGTTTCGTCTCGGATGTGCCAGGCTTGCAGCCAGGACAGCTTGGCGTAGGTCAGGCCGGGGCTCGACTCGGCCATCTTGGTCAGCCCGAGGTTGATTGCATCGCCCAGGATCGCTGACAGCAGCAATGTCCGGTCTTTGGCCTCGGCACCGTCCTTCAGGTGTGTGAAGTGGCGGCTGAAGCCCGTCCAGTCGTCCACGTCCATCAGCAGTTCGGTGATCTTGATGCGCGGCAGCAAATGGCTGGTCTGGTCGATCAGCGCCTGCGCGGTATTGGGCACCGCGGAATCCAGCGGGGTGATCTTCAGCCCGGACTCGGTGAGGATGGCATCGGGCAGCTCGTTGTCCTTGGCCAGGCGGGTGACGGTGGCCAGCTGCTCGTCCAGCAGCTGCAAGCGCTCTTCCAGGTACTGGTTGCTGTTCGGGTTGATCGCCAGGGGCAGAGCCTGCGCATGCTTGAGCGCGGCGAACCTCTCTGCCGGCAGCAGGTAGTCGTCGAAGTCGCGGAACTGCCGCGAGCCCTTGACCCAGATGTCACCGGAGCGCAGCGCGTTCTTCAGCTCGGACAGGGCGCAGATTTCGTAGAAGCGCCGGTCGAGGCCTTCCGGGGTTATCACTAGCGGCTTCCAGCGCGGCTTGATGAAGGCGGTGGGCGCATCGGCCGGCACCTTGCGCAGGTTGTAGGCGTTCATCTCGCTCAGGGTCTGCACGGCTGCCAGCACGCCTTGCGCAGCCGGGGCAGCGCGCAGTTCCAGCACCTCCAGCAAGGCCGGCGTGTAACGGCGCAGAGTGGCGAAGTTCTCGCCGACCAGGTGCAGATGGTCGAAGCCTTCCGGCCGGGCCAGCAGCTCGGCCTCGCTGACGCTCTCGGTGAACTCGTCCCGGGGAATCACCGCCTCAATGGCGGCATAGGGATCGCTACCGCTTTCCTTGGCTTCCAGGAGAGCCTGGCCGATCTTCGAGTACAGGCGCACCTTGTCGTTGATCGCCTTGCCCTGCTTCTGGAACTGCTGCTGATGCTTGTGCTTCGCGCTGCTGAACAGCTTGACCAGGATACGGTCGTGCAGATCGACCAACTCATCAATCACCGTCGCGGTGCTCTCCAGCACCACGGCGGCCAGGGTCGCGTAGCGTCGCTGCGGCTCGAACTTGCCGAGGTCTTTGGGCGTCATCTGCCCACCCTCGCGGGCCAGCTTGAGCAGGCGGTTCTGGTGGATGTGTCGGCCCAGGCCTTCGGGCAAGTCCACCAGCTGAAATGTCTTCAGCCGCTCGATGTGTTCGAGCATGTGGCGGGAGTTCGGTTTCAGCGGTGCCTGTCGCAGCCAGGTCAACCAGGTGATGCTGCTGCCGGCCTTGAGCTTCAACAGCTCGTCCAGCTTGGCCCGATGCGAGTCCGTGAGTGGTTCGACCAGGGCGCGGTAGACTCGGCGATTGGCCCGCGCAATGGCCTCCGAACAAGCTCGATCAATTACGCTCAACGCCGGCAGAATGCGCCGCTTCTGTCGCAGGCTCTCCAGGGCCTGACCGGCCAGCAGTAAGCCCTTGTCGGTCTGCTGGGCCAACTCGGTCAGCTCGCGCACCAGGGCGCGGAAGTCGGACAGGCCGAACGGGGCCAGTTGTAGGTAGGTGCGCAGTTCCTGGGCGTGCTCGCGGCGAGTCACGTCGCGTTCGCCGTACTTCAACCAACTCGCCGGGTCGGCCTGAACTTGCTTGGCCACCCACTGGATGACCGGCTCGGGCGGCTCGCTGTCGGTGCCCAACGCATAGCCGGGGTAGCGCAGCAGGCTGAGCTGCACCGCGAAGCCCAGGCGGTTGGCGTCGCCGCGCCGCTGGCGGATCAGCGACAGGTCGGAGTCGTTGAAGGTGTAGTAGCGGATCAGGTCATCCTGGCTTTCCGGCAACGCAAGCAAGGTGTCGCGCTCCGTAGCCGAGAGAATCGAGCGACGCGGCATGGTTCACTCGTCCTTGCGAAGGTACTGATAGAGGGTTTCTCGGCTGATGCCGAACTCGCGGGCGAGCTGCGCCTTCGGCTCGCCCGCAGCGGCCCGCTGCCGCAGCGTGATGGCTTGCTCGTCGGAGAGGGCTTTCTTGCGGCCCCGGTAGGCACCGCGCTGCTTGGCCAGGGCGATGCCCTCGCGCTGCCGCTCGCGAATCAGGGCGCGCTCAAACTCGGCAAAGGCCCCCATGACCGACAGCATCAGGTTGGCCATCGGCGAGTCCTCGCCGGTGAACACCAGGCCTTCCTTCAAGAACTCGATGCGCACACCGCGCTGGGTCAGCTTCTGTACCAAGCGACGCAGGTCATCGAGGTTGCGGGCCAGCCGATCCATGCTGTGCACCACCACTGTATCGCCTTCGCGGACGAAGCTCAGCAGCGCTTCGAGCTGGGGGCGCTGGGTGTCCTTGCCCGATGCCTTGTCGGTGAACACCTTGCTCACCTGGGTTTGTTCCAGCTGGCGTTCCGGGTTCTGGTCAAAGCTGCTGACCCGGACGTAGCCGATGCGGTGCCCCTGCACGATGTCTCCTTGGTTGAAGGCGGCTTAAGTGCACTTTCTGTTCCGTTGTGCCTCAAAGCCCATTTCTGTCAGGCTGAAATCTATAACCTTCGCGGGCATGTGTCAAAAAATGGGAAAGCAGACTCTATTCTGACTGTCGTTTTCAGAAGACGGCTGCACTGAACGTCAGAAGCCGACTGCACTATAGCAGCGGAGGGGTTGGATCCATCAGGCAACGACGGGCTGCTGCCGGCCATCAGCGGACGCAGGGAGGACTTTCCGCAACCGGCCGTTCGATGCGGCACCGATGGCCTTCGCGCAGGGGTAGTGAATCCGCCAGGATTGACTTGCGCTGCCCTACCTCTCACTAGTGAGGGGCGGCAGCGCATCAAGCGGTGAGCGCACTCCGGCACCGCCAACTTTCAGCACATGCGTGTAAATCATCGTCGTAGAGACGTCGGAATGGCCGAGCAGATCCTGCACGGTTCGAATGTCGTAACCGCTGCGGAGCAAGGCCGTCGCGAACGAGTGGCGGAGGGTGTGCGGTGTGGCGGGCTTCGTGATGCCTGCTTGTTCTACGGCACGTTTGAAGGCGCGCTGAAAGGTCTGGTCATACATGTGATGGCGACGCACGACACCGCTCCGTGGATCGGTCGAATGCGTGTGCTGCGCAAAACCCAGAACCACGGCCAGGAATGCCCGGCGCGCGGATACTTCCGCTCAAGGGCGTCGGGAAGCGCAACGCCGCTGCGGCCCTCGGCCTGGTCCTTCAGCCACCATGCCCGTGCACGCGACAGCTGCTCGCGCAGGCTGGGTGCCAAGCTCTCGGGTAACATCAAGGCCCGATCCTTGGAGCCCTTGCCCTCCCGCACGATGATCGTGCCGTGATCGAAATCCAGATCCTTGACCCGCAGTTGCAAACCCTCACTGATCCGCATGCCCGTTCCATACAGAAGCTGGGCGAACAAACGATGCTCGCCTTCCAGAAAACCGAGGATGCGAACCACTTCATCCGGGGTCAGCACCACCGGCAAGCGCCGCGACGGCCGAGGTCTTCCGATCTCCTGAAGCCGGGGCAGATCCGTGCACAGCACCTTGCCGTAGAAGAACAGCAAGGCCGCCAATGCCTGACGATGCGTGGAGACCGAAACCTTGCGCTCGTTCGCCAGCCAGGACAGAAATGCCTCGACTTCGCTGCTGCCCAAGGTTGCCGGGTGACGCACACCGTGGAAACGGATGAAGGCACGAACCCAGTGGACATAAGCCTGTTCGGTTCGTAAGCTATAATGCAAGTAGCGTATGCGCTCACGCAACTGGTCCAGAACCTTGACCGAACGCAGCGGTGGTAACGGCGCAGTGGCGGTTTTCATGGCTTGTTATGACTGTTTTTTGTACAGTCTATGCCTCGGGCATCCAAGCAGCAAGCGCGTTACGCCGTGGGTCGATGTTTGATGTTATGGAGCAGCAACGATGTTACGCAGCAGGGCAGTCGCCCTAAAACAAAGTTAGGCATCATGGGTGAATTTTTCCCTGCACAAGTTTTCAAGCAGCTGTCCCACGCTCGCGCGGTGATCGAGCGCCATCTGGCTGCGACACTGGACACAATCCACCTGTTCGGATCTGCGATCGATGGAGGGCTGAAGCCGGACAGCGACATAGACTTGCTCGTGACCGTCAGCGCCGCACCTAACGATTCGCTCCGGCAGGCGCTAATGCTCGATTTGCTGAAAGTCTCATCACCGCCAGGCGATGGCGGAACATGGCGACCGCTGGAGCTAACTGTTGTCGCTCGAAGCGAAGTAGTGCCTTGGCGCTATCCGGCGCGGCGTGAGCTTCAGTTCGGTGAGTGGCTCCGCCACGACATCCTTTCCGGAACGTTCGAGCCTGCCGTTCTGGATCACGATCTTGCGATTTTGCTGACCAAGGCGAGGCAACACAGCCTTGCGCTTCTAGGCCCATCCGCAGCCACGTTTTTCGAGCCGGTGCCGAAGGAGCATTTCTCCAAGGCGCTTTTCGACACTATTGCCCAGTGGAATGCAGAGTCGGATTGGAAGGGTGACGAGCGGAACGTCGTTCTTGCTCTTGCTCGCATTTGGTACAGCGCTTCAACTGGTCTCATTGCTCCTAAGGACGTTGCTGCCGCATGGGTATCGGAGCGTTTGCCTGCCGAGCATCGGCCCCTCATCTGCAAGGCACGCGCGGCGTACCTGGGTAGCGAGGACGACGACCTAGCAATGCGCGTCGAAGAGACGGCCGCGTTCGTTCGATATGCCAAAGCAACGATTGAGAGAATCTTGCGTTGAGCGGCATGTGCGAAAAGTGCATCGACCCGCGCCGAGGGCATCTGATGCCTAACTCGGCGTTCAAGCGGACGGGCTGCGCCCGCCGCTCAACTATGCGTTAGTACCACTGAAACCCTCCTTTATTTCGCCCATGTTTATTCAAACGGCATTCAGTTTCTCAAACGCTGTGCAGCGCTGGGTTTGCCGTTTCTCTGGGCTTCGCCTGGTGGCGTTACGCTGGTTTGTGGTCTTTTTGGCCTCTGGCCCTTGTGTAGCAAGCGCGAGCAGCTATTTTTTTCGTAGTGCTGTGCCGCCTCGGTGGCACCGTGCCTTTTCGCAGTTAGCGCCCGTCGCCAAGTTACGGTTATCCGTTTTGGCTTCTGGCTCTAACATTTCGGTCAAGCCGACCCGCATTCTGCGGTCGGCTTACCTCGCCCGTTAGATGCACTAAGCACATAATTGCTCACAGCCAAACTATCAGGTCAAGTCTGCTTTTATTATTTTTAAGCGTGCATAATAAGCCCTACACAAATTGGGAGATATATCATGAAAGGCTGGCTTTTTCTTGTTATCGCAATAGTTGGCGAAGTAATCGCAACATCCGCATTAAAATCTAGCGAGGGCTTTACTAAGCTTGCCCCTTCCGCCGTTGTCATAATCGGTTATGGCATCGCATTTTATTTTCTTTCTCTGGTTCTGAAATCCATCCCTGTCGGTGTTGCTTATGCAGTCTGGTCGGGACTCGGCGTCGTCATAATTACAGTCATTGCCTGGTTGCTTCATGGGCAAAAGCTTGATGCGTGGGGCTTTGTAGGTATGGGGCTCATAATTGCTGCCTTTTTGCTCGCCCGATCCCCATCGTGGAAGTCGCTGCGGAGGCCGACGCCATGGTGACGGTGTTCGGCATTCTGAATCTCACCGAGGACTCCTTCTTCGATGAGAGCCGGCGGCTAGACCCCGCCGGCGCTGTCACCGCGGCGATCGAAATGCTGCGAGTCGGATCAGACGTCGTGGATGTCGGACCGGCCGCCAGCCATCCGGACGCGAGGCCTGTATCGCCGGCCGATGAGATCAGACGTATTGCGCCGCTCTTAGACGCCCTGTCCGATCAGATGCACCGTGTTTCAATCGACAGCTTCCAACCGGAAACCCAGCGCTATGCGCTCAAGCGCGGCGTGGGCTACCTGAACGATATCCAAGGATTTCCTGACCCTGCGCTCTATCCCGATATTGCTGAGGCGGACTGCAGGCTGGTGGTTATGCACTCAGCGCAGCGGGATGGCATCGCCACCCGCACCGGTCACCTTCGACCCGAAGACGCGCTCGACGAGATTGTGCGGTTCTTCGAGGCGCGGGTTTCCGCCTTGCGACGGAGCGGGGTCGCTGCCGACCGGCTCATCCTCGATCCGGGGATGGGATTTTCTTGAGCCCCGCACCGGAAACATCGCTGCACGTGCTGTCGAACCTTCAAAAGCTGAAGTCGGCGTTGGGGCTTCCGCTATTGGTCTCGGTGTCGCGGAAATCCTTCTTGGGCGCCACCGTTGGCCTTCCTGTAAAGGATCTGGGTCCAGCGAGCCTTGCGGCGGAACTTCACGCGATCGGCAATGGCGCTGACTACGTCCGCACCCACGCGCCTGGAGATCTGCGAAGCGCAATCACCTTCTCGGAAACCCTCGCGAAATTTCGCAGTCGCGACGCCAGAGACCGAGGGTTAGATCATGCCTAGCATTCACCTTCCGGCCGCCCGCTAGCGGACCCTGGTCAGGTTCCGCGAAGGTGGGCGCAGACATGCTGGGCTCGTCAGGATCAAACTGCACTATGAGGCGGCGGTTCATACCGCGCCAGGGGAGCGAATGGACAGCGAGGAGCCTCCGAACGTTCGGGTCGCCTGCTCGGGTGATATCGACGAGGTTGTGCGGCTGATGCACGACGCTGCGGCGTGGATGTCCGCCAAGGGAACGCCCGCACTGGGACGTCGCGCGGATCGACCGGACATTCGCGGAGACCTTCGTCCTGAGATCCGAGCTCCTAGTCGCGAGTTGCAGCGACGGCATCGTCGGCTGTTGCACCTTGTCGGCCGAGGATCCCGAGTTCTGGCCCGACGCCCTCAAGGGGAGGCCGCATATCTGCACAAGCTCGCGGTGCGACGGACACATGCGGGCCGGGGTGTCAGCTCCGCGCTGATCGAGGCTTGCCGCCATGCCGCGCGAACGCAGGGTGCGCCAAGCTGCGGCTCGACTGCCACCCGAACCTGCGTGGCCTATACGAGCGGCTCGGATTCACCCACGTCGACACTTTCAATCCCGGCTGGGATCCAACCTTCATCGCAGAACGCCTAGAACTCGAAATCTAACGTCCGTTCGGGCATCGAGGTCCATGTCGGGGTGGGACGGGCCCGTGGCTTCAAGATCACTTGCAGTCCGACCGCGATGTCTTGGTTGCGCGAGAGGTTGTCGACAGGCCATGCTGAGTGTGCGATGGTTGATCGCTTCCTCGCCGCTCTCCACGGCGACGATGGCCGCCGCCATCAGCAAGTGCGCCAGTTCCCCTATGGTGCCCTCGCTGCGTGTGAGCAGGTAGCGAGCCATGTCCAGCGTGGCAATTGGGGAAGGCCGGCGCAGCGGGAGCGAAGCGGCGAAGCTGGCCAGCAGTGAGCAGCAATCGTCGTTGGCCTCCCATACCGGCAGCATCATCGGCTCGAAGCGATTTTCCAACTGGTCATCGGAGCGGATGGCTAGGTAGGCGTCGCGCGTGCCTACCCCAACCAACGGGATGCGCAGTTCGTTGCCGAGGAAGCGCAGCAGGTTGAGGAATTCCCGGCGGTTGACGCTGTTGCCGGCCAGCACGTTGTGCAGCTCGTCGATCACCAGCATGCGCACGCCGACCTTGCGCAGCAGTGCCAGAGCCAGTTGCTCCATTTCCGGCAACCGTGGGCGTGGGCGCAGCGGCGCGCCCATCGCGGCGAGCAGCGCGACGTAGAAGCGGATCACGGACGGCTCGGACGGCATCTGCACGACCAACACCGGGATGTGCTCCTGGTCGGCGTCGGAGCTGGCCGGGTGGGTGCGGCGGAACTTCTCGACGATCATCGACTTGCCATTGTTGGTCGGGCCAACCAGCAGCAGGTTGGGCATGCGTTGCTTGTTTGGCCACGCATAAAGGGCTTCCAGCCGGTTCAGCGCCTCGACTGCGCGCGGATAGCCGATCCAGCGGTCGGCGCGAAGGCGCTGGATGCGCTCGTCCGCCGGAAGACGGGCCAAGCCACTGGGCCGCCGGCAGCAGGTGGGACAGGTCGATGATGGGATATTCGTCCACGGCTACCACTCCTCAATCTGGTCGAACGGTTTGGCGGGTGGCAAGTTGTCTGCCTGCGGGTCGGCAATATCCGTATCCGGCGGAACGGGCTTGTCCGGCCGAGCTGATGTCTTGAGGTGCTGGCGGCGATCCGCGTCACGCCGCGCCTTGCGTGTGGCCTTCTGCGCGCTGGTCACAATCTCACGCATCTGGCCGATCATGCGGAACAGCGCCGACTCATCCACCTGTTCGCGCCCTTGCTGCCGCAGTTTCGCCAGCGCCTGCCGTTGTTCCCAGAGGGTGACAGCCGGATGCGACAAGGTACGGTAGGGAATTTCCAGGTAATGCTGTCCCTCCGGTTCCAGGACCCAGATACGGCTGATGTCGCGCGGATCGCGCCGGATCAGAAAGGACGGCCAGCGTTCACGCCGCGCAATCCACGGCTTGAGCGCATCGGCGTAGTAGTGGATGTGGTCGATGACAAAGCCGGTGCGGGTCAGCGTGCGCCGGAGGATCGGCAGAAAATCGACCAGGAACGAAGTAGCGCGTGTGACGACGGCCGGTACGCCGACACGCGCCACGGCCTCGGCCCAGCGCGCGGCCGGCGGTTGGAGCAGGCCGTTGTGCACCGAACCGTGGTAGGTGCCGACCGCCAATGTGAGCCAGCGCTCTAGCTCGCGCAGCGTCAGGGCGGCCTTGTTTTCGGAATCGTAGTCGCCGCGCTGGTCAGGGTTGGAGAAGGTCGTTCCCGGCAGTTCGTCGTGAATCATCTGCATCGCCGTGCCGATGATCCGTTCCACGATGCCGCCATAGTGCGGCTGTCCCAGCGGGCGATAGTCCAGCCGGATGCCATGCTGCTCGCAACCCCGGCGCAGGGCCTCGCTCTTGAACTCGGCCGCGTTGTCTAGGTAGAGCAGCAAGGGCTTGCCGCTCATCTGCCAATCCATTTCCACGTTCAGTCCTTCCAGCCAAGGGCGCTTGTCGCAGGCGACATGCACGAGGCACAGGCCAACCGAAACGGCAGACGGCGCTTCCAGCGTGACGACCATGCCGAGCACGCAGCGGGTGAACACGTCGATGGCGAGGGTCAGGTACGGGCGGCCAATAGGTTGCCGGTCGCGGTCATCGACCACGATCAGGTCGATGACCGTATGGTCTATCTGCACCTGCTCCAGCGGCGCGGTCACGGCAGGAGGCTCGCCGCCCACACCTTGTAGGTCACGAGCGGCATCCTGGCCTTCCCGCCGGCGGATGACCTTGCGCGGGTCAAGGCTAGCGATCCGTAAGGCCACGGTATTGCGCGCCGGCACTCGCAGTTTTTGAGCCTTGCACACCTGAGTGACTTCGCGGTGAAAGGCCGCTAGGCTGCGCTTCTGCTTGGTCAGGAACCGCTTTTGCAGTAGCTCGTGGATGACGCGCTCGACCGGTTCCGGCAAGCGCCCCTTACCTTTACCTCCACCGGACTGGCCGGGCACCAGATCCGTCACGAGGCCGCTGCCTTGCCGGGCACGCCGGATCAGAACGTATACCTGGCGCCGAGACAAGCCCAGCGCCTGAGCCGCCATATCGGCCGCTTCGTGCCCGACCGTCTCCGACTGCGCCAACGGACTGATGATCTCCGCACGACGGCGCGCACGCTCCCAAGCCTCATCAGGCAGAGTGGCCACGCCTTGTTCTGGAATCCGTGGGGTGTCCGTCGCCATGCTCACCTCGCTTTGGTGCACACGAGTATTGAGCATAGTCGAGATTGGTGCAGATCACTTCTGATATTGAACTGTCAGGAGCTGGCTGCACAACAGCCATTACGCCCAATCAACTGGTGCAGTCGTCTTCTGAAAATGACAAAATGCGCCTAGCTCATTTTTACAGCTTAAATGAGCTATTGAGCACACTCCATATTTCGACTATTATTGAAACATGGAAACGATAAATGCTGTAGCCGCCCTGGCGGCCATCGCTCAAGAATCGCGCCTCGCGGTGTTCCGGCTTCTCGTCCAGGCCGGCCCCGCCGGCATGGCCGCCGGAAAAATCAGCGAAGCGGCCGGCATCCCGCCGTCTTCGCTATCCTTCCACCTGAAAGAGCTGGCACACGCCGGCATGGTCACGTCGCGGCAAGAAGGCCGATTTGTGATCTACGAGGCGAACTTTTCGACGGCCACTAACCTGGTGGCCTTTCTCACGGAAAACTGCTGCGGCGGCCAGGTGTGCAACCTGTCTTGCACCACGGAAGCCGGGAAGGTGTTGGCATGAGACTTCGCCATCTTTCCGACCCCGATTCTTTGCCCGCTTTGGACAAATCCTTTGCCATCGAGCGCCCGGCGCTCGGGCTGGCACCCGACGCCCCGCCGGTGCGTATCCTGCTGCTGTATGGCTCGCTGCGCGCCCGCTCGTTCTCACGGCTGGCCGTCGAGGAAGCGGCCCGGCTGCTGCAATTCTTTGGCGCAGAAACACGCATCTTCGACCCGTCCGATTTGCCGTTGCCCGATCAAGTGCAAAGCGACGATCACCCGGCCGTCAAGGAGCTGCGCGCCCTGTCCGAGTGGTCAGAGGGACAAGTCTGGTGCAGCCCGGAACGCCACGGTCAGATTACCAGTGTCATGAAGGCGCAGATTGACCATCTGCCGCTTGAAATGGCCGGCATCCGGCCGACCCAAGGCCGCACCCTGGCCGTGATGCAGGTATCCGGCGGCTCGCAGAGCTTCAACGCCGTGAACACCTTGCGTCTGCTCGGCCGCTGGATGCGAATGTTCACCATTCCGAACCAGTCGAGTATCGCCAAAGCGTTCCAAGAGTTCGACGCGGCGGGCCGCATGAAGCCCTCGCCGTACTACGACCGAATAGCCGATGTGATGGAAGAACTGGTGCGCTTCACGGCGCTGGTACGGCCGCACCGTGAAGCACTGACAGACCGCTATTCCGAACGGAAAGCGGCCGGCCACGTCATCGACGAGGCCACCGATCTTTCATCCATCGCCATTGCTCCCCAGCCACTACCAGAAAGCGAAACATCATGACCGAAAGAATCTATAACGTCCTCATCCTCTGCACCGGCAATTCGGCGCGCAGCATCATGGCCGAAGCTCTCATCAACACGATGGGGCAAGGGCGCTTCCGCGCCTACAGCGCCGGCAGTCACCCAACCGGCAAGGTCAATCCCTTCGCCGTCGAAAAGGTGGAGTCGGTGAATTACCCGACCGAGAATCTGCGCAGCAAGAGCTGGGACGAGTACGCCACGCCCGACGCACCGAAGATGGACTTCATCATCACCGTCTGCGACAACGCCGCCGGCGAAATGTGTCCGGTGTGGCCTGGTCAGCCGATCTCGGCGCATTGGGGATTTGAAGACCCGGCCGCCGTCGAAGGCACTGACGCCGAGAAGCGCCGGGCCTTCGAACAAACCTTCCGGCACATGATGAACCGCGTCCGCCTGTTCGTGAATCTGCCTCTCAAAATGCTTGACCAGACGGCCATCAAGCGCGAGCTGGCGAACATCGGCAAGACCGAGCAGGAAGCATGAGCGCCGGCGCACAGGCCATCGCCGCGAAGCCGCGCCAGGCCCCGATGAGCGGCTTCGAGCGTTACCTGACGCTGTGGGTGGCCCTGTGCATCGTCGCCGGTGTTGCGCTCGGCCAGGGCCTTCCTGACGTGTTCCAGGCCATAGGCCGCATGGAAGTGGCCCAGGTCAATTTGCCGGTGGGCCTGCTGATTTGGGTAATGATCGTCCCGATGCTGGTCAAGATCGACTTCGGGGCGCTGCACCAGGTCAAAGAGCATTGGCGCGGCATCGGCGTCACGCTGTTCGTGAATTGGGCCGTCAAGCCATTCTCGATGGCCCTGCTGGGGTGGCTGTTCATCCGACAAGTGTTCGCTCCGTTCCTGCCGGCCGATCAACTGGACAGCTACATCGCGGGCTTGATCTTGCTGGCCGCCGCGCCCTGCACGGCAATGGTGTTCGTGTGGAGCCGCCTTACCAACGGCGACCCGCTTTTCACGCTCTCGCAAGTGGCTCTGAACGACGCCATCATGATCGTGGCCTTCGCGCCCATCGTCGGCCTGCTGCTGGGCATGTCCTCGATCTCGGTGCCTTGGGACACGCTGCTGATTTCGGTCGTGCTCTACATCATCGTGCCGGTGATCCTGGCGCAGCTCTTGCGGCGGCATCTGCTCAAGCAAGGACAGGCCGCCTTTGAACGGGCCATGCAGAAGATCGGGCCGTGGTCGATGGCCGCGCTGCTGCTGACGTTGGTTCTACTGTTCGCCTTCCAGGGCGAGGCCATCATCCGGCAGCCGTTAGTGATCGCCATGCTAGCCGTGCCGATCTTGATTCAAGTGTTCTTCAATTCCGGGTTAGCCTACTGGCTGAACAAGCGGGCGGGGAAAAGCACTCTGTCGCCTGTCCTTCGGCCCTGATCGGTGCCAGCAACTTCTTCGAGCTGGCCGTGGCGGCCGCCATCAGCTTGTTCGGTCTGCACTCCGGCGCTGCATTGGCAACCGTGGTCGGCGTCCTGGTCGAAGTGCCGGTGATGCTGCTGGTCGTGCGCGTGGTGAATCGCTCGAAGAGCTGGTACGAACGAGGTTGAACATGAGTAGGAAAAACTGAGGAAATGATTGCAGATTGCCGCGCCGGCCGCTTCCTGGCGCATTCGATCACTGACCTGGAACACCTAGTATCCATGCTTGCTGAGGTCGCCCGATGACAGACCCAAAGAACCTAGAGAACAGGCTGCATGAGAAGGCCGACCCGGCCCGCGCCGTTTCCACTGGTCGGGTGCGCTACACACTGGCCGAACTACTGGCCGACGCGGAAGCATCCGGGGCTTACCCGCTGCCGCCGGAGGAACGCGAATGGATGGATGCGCCGTCTGTGGGTCGGGAATGGCCAAACAGTGAAGATTGAAAAAGGCGGCCAGTTCGAGTGGCCGCCCTTTCGTCATTAGCTGCACGCTTGGCGCAAGGCGTTCATTGCTTCTTGAAAATCAGCCTGTGTCGCCCGGCCCGTTTCAGCTTGGTAGTACACCACCATAAAAGCATTAGCGACGGCTTCGGCCAATGGCCCAAGGCTCCGCGCTTCCGCTTGGTTGATGTACTCCAAAGAAGAAAGAATAGCCGCTGCTTGATGCACTGCTTGCCCTGGTTCGATAATATGTTGTGTTGTCATAATTCACCTCTCCAGTAGGTGTTGATTGAAAGTGCCGGGCTGGTTGTGGCCAGCCCGGTGCGCCTACAGGTACAGCCCCGCCGCCTCCGCGAATGCTGACCGCTCATTCCTGCCGCCATTAACCTCAATACTTATCGGCTTAGTTTCGCTCTCTCTCATAGGGTCTGGCCGTGATACAAAAGCGGCTGTTTCTGTCTCTGCATCGACCTCGGTCGATTGATCACCCAGCGGCGAAATAAATACCTGGCTGACTTCTTCCCTTGGCGCTTCATCCAGGGCCGCCAATGCGGCCATGTATGTTGATGTCGTCATCGTGCTAACTCCTGACTTCGTTACTATCTGGGCCAGAATCGGCGCCCAAGCTATTGCCCTCGAACTGGCCAGATTGGCTTGCTTCTTTCGGCTCCATGCTTTCGCGTATCGAAGCAGCCAGTTTTCCGCCTGTGGTTTCGCTCACTCGCTCCTGGAATCCCTGCTTCACTTGAGAGCCGACACCCTTGGCTAACTCGGAGGCCGTGCCTGTGGCCAGCTTCGCGGCCTTGGCAAAGCCGCCACCGCTTGAGCTACTGCCGCTGTCACCAAAGCCAGCCGCTTGGGCGAATGGGCTACTGCCAGCAGTACCCGCTTCACCACCACCGTTTCCGCCACTGCTGACAACTGACCCCATGCTGGACATGTCACCGCCGGTTTCCATACTCGCTGATGCTTTCTGAAAAGCCGCTTGGAGTGCACTTGCACCTCCGGCTGCACCGGCTGCGGCACCCATAACCGCTTTACCTGCCAGGGCAGCGCCGCCAGTTGCCATACTGGCCGCCGTCACCGCCGCCCCAACTGCCGCACCCGCACCGAAGTTTCCAATTCCACCGGCTGCGCCAATACCACCACCAGACACAAGACCAGAAATCATCGGCGGAACTTTGTTGACCAAGAAAAGCAAGATGACCGATATAACCAACATCACGGCCAGTTCCTGGGATGCCATGTTCTCGCTGATTTGCGTGTAGTAGTGATTGATGAACTCTTTGCCAATCGCAACCAGAAGCACCATTGCCATAAGCTGTGCGGCCAGGCCCAGCACGGTCTTGTAGTAATTGATCGCCATGTCGGAAGTCCAACGACTTCCACCAAAGCCAAGGAAGAACACACCGGCATACAACAGAATCCAGGCTGATGCGAGCAACAGCAACAGGTTGACCGCAATCAACGCCAGGACAAACAAAACAGCCAGGGCCATTAGCTCCATGACCAGAGCAGTTGCCATCTGCCGCCATCCCAGCTCCGAGGTGGCCTGTACTGTGCGGTTGTATAACTCGAAACCAAGATCAAGGATGCTGGAGGGCCCAAGATTGCTATTGGAAAGTCCCCCGCCTGCGCGCCCAGAGTTTGCAATGACTGAACAATCGTACCGGCGATATTCATGCCCTGGTTCGCATTCGTCAGCAACCACCAGAAAAAGCCGGTGAAGATCGTGAAGCGAACGAACTCCGCGAAGAACTCGCCAATGTCGGCCTTGCGCAAAGCCATCATGCCGAATGTCCAGACCATCGAAATCACAACCAGCGTCCAGAACAAACGCGATGCAGCGGACTCAATAGCTGGCCCCCATGTTGCGGCAGCATCATGAAAACGCTTGAGCACATCATTCATAACACCGCTGCTACTTAGCTCCTGCGCCATTGCAGGTTCAGCCAGCACCATTGTGGCGACCATCATCAAGCCACCTAGAGCAATTTTCTTTCTCATGGCGACCACCTCAATAATCATCTTTAGGGCTGGGCTTGAACTCCCACTGACGCATCTGCTTGGCCTTCTGGAATGCTCTGCATTCCTCGGTAAAGGCCTCTCGGTTCGCTTCGCTGCGCATTTCATTCAGTGCTGCCTGGAACGCATCGGGGGCACACGTCGCCGCATTTGGTTCGGGCATCCTTTCCTGTTCACATCCAGCCAACAACAGCAACGTAGCCGCGGTAGTAAAAAGATTTTTTCATCTCACCGCCTCCCTAGTAGTTGTCTGCCGGACTCGGGCGAAACGTCCAGGTACGCATTTGCTCGGCCCTGGCATCACCTCGCGCCTCGGCATCGAGTTCTGCTGCAATCCGGGCTGCCTCCGCGTTGTGTTGGGCGGTCAACATGGTGCGAATCTGCAAGAGCTGATTGGCCTGCTGGCTGGCGAGCTGGTTGGCGTAGCCGATGGCCTGTAGCTGGCCAGTTGCACCCTGGGCCGCGCCTTGCAGCCGCTCCAGGGTACGGGCGTCATCCTTCAAAGCCTTTTGCTGGTCGGCAACGGTCTGGAACAGGGCATCGTTGGCCTTCTTTTGCGACTCTGACGCCAGGCGGCGGTTCTCTTCCATCGCTGCCTTTTCGGCCGGCGTGCATCCGCCGCTGCCGTTGAAGCATGGCGAGCTGCGGTAATAGGCCACGTCCTGAAACTTGGCCAGGTAACGATCCAGGCTGCCTAGCTGGTTCTCGTAATAGGCCAGCGTGTTTTGCGCGGCAATCAGCCGGTTGATCGTAGTCTGCGCCTGATCCCAGATATACGCGGCTGGGGCCATCGTGTTCTGGAGCTGATTTTCGTACTGCTGCAACTGGGTCTGGTACTGCTCAATCTGCTTGAGCGTCTGCGCCACCGACTCGATGGCCGTCATGATGTTCTGGGCCAGGTTGCCGCCGTCGATGACGGGGATACCAGCTTGCACAGGGGCGGTGGTAGTGGTGATAAAGCCGGTTGCGAGTGCAACGGCTAGAGCGGTTTTTTAGCCGCTAAAATTTTGGACTTCATGGTCGTACTCCGTCGATGAAAGAAGGCATTGCCTTGACCAAGCGTTGTGCTTGTTCTCGGCAACGTTTCATCGAAGAGCTACGCCACTAGCTGATCGGTATTGCCCTTGGCGCTGAGGCCCGGACTTACAAACGTAAAACTACTCTGTTTTTTTATCGCTTTCGGACAAGCCAACTTCCCGGCCAATCTCTTCAAGCTCTAGCGGCTGTACTGCCGCCGTCAGTATTTCGCGTATTTCCGCGTCGGTGCTCCTATCGTTGAGCGCTGCTCGAACTTTCAACGCACGGTGCACCTCGGCGGGTAAATTCCTGATAAGCACATTTGCCATATCAATACCCTTTTGGTGTACCCGACAACCATGCTATCAAAGATATTAAAAATAGCAAGACCTATACTCTTGCAACCGGCGGTAGCCGATCAGCCCCGCAGGGCAGGATTCCCGTTGAGTGCCCCCGGCGCGAATAAGGGACAGTGAAGATAGATAACCGGCTTGCCGGTTAGCTAACTTCACCCATCCTGCCCGCATTTCACCCACTATTGAAAATCTAGCGCATATCGAACGTAAAGCGTTTTATCGTCAAACAAACACCGATTCTTGGCAACATAACCGTAATCGTCACCAAATCGGCCTGCAATCGACATAGTCGCTTCAAAATCGCTGCTCAATCGGCTTTAAATCGGAACCTAAAATGCCAACAATCGACACAAACCATTCGCCCCGATGGGGCGAGTTGGACGCCAAAAAAGAAGGGCATAACCCGCCCCTCAAGTGTCAATGAACACAAGAAATTTGCCTCCCCTCCCGTCATACCACTAAGGCGACGTATTGATACTTGAGGGGCAACCTTTCCTGATGTTGACACCTTCACGCAGGTTACTGGTTATGGGCGTCCAACACACACGGCTCATTCCTGCTTGGTAATAATAAGAATAATAATCTTCTTATTATTCTTACCGAACGAATGGGCACTGCTTAGCCATTTCACGTTTCGAGCCAAGGTTTCAGTACAGATAACTACAAGTGCACACAGCGGCCCTCCAGCACCGTTAGACGCAGATTCTGCTTCAGCTCATGGAATAAGGGACTCCGGGTTGTTTTCCCCTCTCACAAGGCGTTTCAGCGGCCACTGAAGCCGCCTTCTCTTCTTGGCGTTAAACCATCGGCCTATGGCCGATTGATAAAGCCCGCCAGGGCTTTATTGGCAAGGTCAGAACGCGCCCTCAAGGCGCGAGCTGCACCGCGCATGATGGATTATCTTTAGATAATCTTGGATGGATTTCCCAAACTGCCCGCAAAGCAGCGCACCGTCTGGGTTTTCCAAATTGGGACGGGGAACGTTACGACGGCAGAAGGGGAGCGTTACGACGGTAACAAGGGAACGTTACGACGGTAAACGGGTGCAGTTGCCGTGGGGCCAGGCCTCTTGATCTCCCATTTTCCCTTGGCGTATTCGTTCACTACCCAACCCACGGCGGCAAGTTCGGCCAGTGCCTTCCGGGCAGTCTGACGGCGTTTTTTCATAGCTTCGGCATTGGCTTCATCTGGCCAGACATAGCCGCAAAGCGTGTCCAGTTCCACGCGCCCGGATTTGCCGGGGTCGATCCAGCCGCATAGCCGTTGGTGCATCAGCCGTGCCGGATCAGTCTGTAGCACCCGCACTTCCGCCATGTCGATACGGGCATATGGACGATGCCCCAGGATCGCTTCGGCAATACGCGGATTCAGGGCAACCCATAGCCTGCCGTCCGTCTCGTCAAAAGCATGACTCATCAGGTGGAACGCGGCTTGCCGCCGTCCCTTCGTCACAAGGATGGTGACGTTCGACATGCGCAGCAGGCTGGCTTTGAGCGCCTTGATGTTGTCGCCGCTATCCGTCATGCCCGTTTCTGAGAGCAGTTTGGTCAGGCTCTCACGAACCACCAAGCCGTCTTGCTCAATGGCTTCGAAACGGGGTTCAAGGAATAGCCGTAGCTGTCGCCCCGTCTCACTGGTCGGTTCCGGGGTTAGCAAGATGCCGTTCGGGCCGCCAAGGGCCACGATGCCTTGCAAAAGACGCATATCATCGGCCCCGAGAGGTTCGAATCCGACGAAACGCATGGATTCGTCCTCGCCAAAGGTGTAGGTCACGTCCAGCTTGCAGCGTTTGCGATCGCCACGCTTGAGGCTGCGGAACAGGCCAGGTGCCAAACAGTGCGCGGGATCATGTCGGACGTGGGTCAGGTCATGCTTAGGCTTCTTCACGCTGTCTCCTTTTCACCTTGCACTGCCGCTCCAGTACAGCAGGCTTCAACACGCCGCCGTCGTGCCGTCTAAACCAGAGTTCTTGAAAAGGTGCGCCATAGTTGGCCTTGCTGACGCCAAAGCGGACAAAATACCCACGCTGACAATCATCGACCCCCAGTATCTCGGCCTCGCCTTGCGTCATGCCGGATAGGTAGTCCAACCTGATTTATTCATTTTGGCCGAAAACGACCGCTCAACACGCCGCGTCATGCCGTCACCAGCGCACGTTTCATGACACTGCTCTGGCGATTTGAGCGGTCGGTATTCCCCAACCACGCCAATATCGTCAAAAATGCGTTCTGAAGGCTGCCTTTTTTCAGGCGCAAAAAACGCATGCAAGAAGGCTACCCCTTCTTGGCAATCATGCGCAACAACCATTTGATGTTGTAACCCGCCGCACACAACACGGCATGCAACTTGTCGCCGTCTTCACCCTTAAGGTGGCAGCGATCCATCCGGTGATCCGCTTTCAAATGACCGATGATCGGTTCAATGGCCTGACGGCGTTTCAGTTGCTTTCGTTCCAACGCCGTCAGCCTTTTGGGTTTGCCCCGATGCACAATGCGCATCTGCGGATTATCGGCATCCACGCCCCGGTAACCCAGGTCTACAAAGACCGTGTCGGGTGCCGGCGCACAGTCTTGCATCAGAATCGTGGCCTGTTCAAGCTGCTCATTGAGCGTATGCCCATCGTACGGATTACGATGAAACGCCCGTGCGCCTACGATCAAATTGCCCTTGAACGTGCTGGCAATCCCGACCTTTACACCGAACTCATAGGGCCGACGCGCTTTACCCTTGCTGATGCAGTCGACTTCCGGGGCGTGCCAGGCGTACAGCTTGGGCTGGCCTTTGACGCTCTTGCGCTGAGCGCTTTGGGCCGCGATACGATTTGCCTTGTTCAAGACCTGATCCAGGGCGGCGCGTACCGCCTGACCGAGCACATTGGCCTTGCGATCCATCTCACGCGACAAGCGACCCACAATGGTTCGTTGACGTTTAATGGCCCGGCGCATGCGTTTGAACTGGCGGGCATGGGCATAACGGCCCGCCTGGCGGCTCAGTTGTGCACCTTCTTTGGCAAAGGTTTGCTTGAGCGAAATGCCCACCGCTTTGGCGGCATCCACCAGTTTGATCCGCGCGGTCTCTAACAGGCGGCTGTCCGTGGGATGTGCAATTGCCTTCTCCTGCACGGTGCTGTCCACAATCACGCGGCTCAACTCCTGGGGCTTGATCAGCTTGAGTTCGACGGCCACGTTGATGGTCTGTGCCAGCAACTCTTCAACCCCTTCTTCGCCCAACAGCTTGCGAAACTTGACCAGCGTGGTGGCGTCGCAGGGACGGTGGTGTTCGAAATACGCCTGACCCGCAAAGAACTGCCATGTTGGGGTTTCACCCCAACGCTCAACCACGCCCTCATCCGATTCGTTGAACGCATGCTTCAGATACAGCAGCGAAATCATGATCCGAAGCGGCACACGTGGGCGACCCGCGTTGCTGCGCGAAGACTGACGCTGCGGCTTCTCGCCAAACAAATCCAGGTCCGGCATCGCGACCCCCGTGTGGGCTTTACGAACAAACAGATGGGCCACCCGTGCCTCAAGTTCTTGCCATGGCATGCGCGAGGACAACACCGCCAACGGATGACGAAGGTCAATCATCTGATCAATGCGAGAACGGAAAAAATCATCGGTGGCAGGGCAGGCAAACATCGAAATAAAACTCCCAGAAAATAGCCTCTATTGGACAACAAACCGGGAGTTCCGGGTATCGGAAATTGCCCCAATCTTCAATGTTTATGCGGGTTACGGGGATTGTTCAGGGCCGACTAGGTACGATTGCCAACGGATGTTATCAACCAGTACGGACGATCCACGACTGGCCTGCTGTTGATCGCCCGACCCCATCATGGCTGCGCTTTTACTCGCGTGGTGCAGAAACACAATGGAGCAGCCTGTATCAGCGGCTATGGCCTCCATGTGCCCAACAACCTGCGCCATCGGCCCGCTAGCGTTCTCCTCCTCAATGTGGAAGCGCCGCAAAGTGTCCAAGATCATCAAGCGACGACCTTCAGCGGCTCGTTTGAGAGCATCGAACCAGCTAGCAGCCATGATGTTTGGGCATTTACCGATCAAGGGTTCAATGAGCAAACCATCAGCCACGGCTTGCCGTTCCGCTGCGCTGAGGTGTGCCCCAAGGGCGTGCAGACGATGGTGAATAGCGGCCGGTGGATCTTCAGCAGGCAGATAGACCACTTGCCCGGTGGGAAACTCGCCTATTTCAAGTAAATCAGGCCCGCCTGCAATCTGTGCAGCCAATTGAAGGGCCAACATGGATTTACCAGCCCCACCAGGCGACACAAGAGCACCAACAGTGCCAGCAACCATATTAGGCAGAACATAATCAATGGGTGGCGGCAATTCCGTGAAAGCCGCCATAAGATCAAGAGCCATATAACTAGCCCTCTATAGGGCCAGGTCGCGCAGCTTGATCACCCGATGATTTACGTGCCTCAATCCACTCTTCGACCTCTGACAAATCCCAGGCGACATTTCTACTGGTTAACGCGATACGGCGTGGAAAATCCCCTCGCTGCTCCAGGTTATAAATTGTTCGTGTCGAAAGCGGGATCATCTCCAGGAGCTTCTTCCTGTTGATGAGGGTCTTTATATTTTGCATGGGTCAATACCTCTCAAATGAATAGTTGCTATTCATCGAGTAGCTGCGCGAAGCAGCTAATCGGTAATTGACCTGCCCGATGCCAATGGCGGCCTTATTTATAAATTCACGGCATCAACTTCAATGCTATCAAAGATAGCAAAAACATCAACCCTTACTGCCTCCCGAAGTCCACTCATCAATCATATCGGCCCAATCCTGCAACATCGCCGCCCGCTGCTCGCGGTACTCAGCCTTGTTGTAGACAGCCCTCACGCCCTTCTGCTCGTGCGCCAGGCACTTCTCGATCCAGTCGGTGTTGTAGCCGGCCTCATGCAACAGCGTGCTGGCTGTGCGCCGCAAATCATGCGGTCCGAACTTGGTAAGTGACTTCCCATCTTTCTGCGCCGCCTTGTAAGTCAGCGTCAGCACCTGGTTAAGTGTGGCAGCGCTCATCGGCGCATCCGAGTCGTACCGTGATGGCAAAACGAAGTCGGAACCACCGGCAAAGGTTTTCATGGCAATGAAAATATCCAGAGCCTGCTGGGACAGAAATACCAGGTGCGGGTTACGGCGTTTCATCCGCTCCTTTGGAATCGTCCACAACGCTTCGCTGAAATTGATCTCGCTCCAGGTCGCATTGGTCAGCTCGCTCTTGCGCACCATCGTCAGCAATAACAGCTTGGCCGCCGCACGGTTTGTTGGGCTTGTGCCCACTCGCTCCATGTACTGGTACATCAGCCCAATTTCTTCTGGCGTCAACGCTCGGTCACGTGGCTCGAATCGAGCGATGCTTGTTGGGCGCACCAGTTCTGCCGGGTTTTCGACCTTCTGCCCACGCTCGATGGCCCAGCGAAATACCTGCAACACGATTTCACGCACATGAACGGCGGTGGCCGGTGCGCCTCGCTCAACAATGGCATCAGCCAGCGCCCGCAAGTCTTCGTGGGTGATCTCCACCAGCTTCTGATTGCTGAATTTCGGCTTCAGCTCACGCTCATAAACCGAGCGGCGCATATCGCGGGTGGAGTCGGCCATCTGGTAGCCACGCAGCCACTTCTCCGCCCAGGCACCGAACGTCTCTGCATCTTTCACCCGCGCCTTGTCTCGGGCTTTCTCCTTGGCCGGCGACTTGCCCGCCGCAACCATCTTCTTGGCGTCACCCAACAGCTCGCGGGCTTCGGCCAGGGTGATGCCACCGACACCATAACGCCCAAAGGTGATGGTCTCCTGCCGACCGTTGATTGAGTAGTTGTAACGGAACGAGATGGAGCCGGCTGGAGTCACTGCCACATAGAGACCTTCCCGGTCATTCACTTTGTAGAGTTTGTCCCTGGGCTTGAGATTGCGCAGCTTGGTATCGGTCAGCATGTACCTTGTCCTTCTTCGTCTCCGATACCATGCTGAAAAAATCTCGAATTTATCGTATTTTTTCTTACGAAACAGTAACTTATAGAATATTAATACCATGAACACACAAAAGAACGCAGCATGGTATCGGCATCAATCATGGCATCGCCAAACCATAATACCAGCTTTAATGCCATGCTCAAACGGTGCTTGGCGCTTCCTCCCGTTGCCAGATCGTGCCAAACACAAACAAAAAAAGCCCGCAATTACGCGGGCTTAGCGGCATTTCATGCCATCAGGTGCCTGGCTGTGCCAGACGCGGAATCATTCCCACTCAATTGTCGCTGGCGGCTTGCTTGACACGTCATACGTGACGCGATTGATACCCCGGACTTCATTAATAATACGGCCGGACACTTTCTTGAGCAGTGCGTACGGCAGTTCTGCCCAGTCGGCCGTCATGAAGTCGGATGTCTGGACAGCGCGCAAGGCCACCACATATTCATAGGTACGGCCATCACCCATGACCCCCACCGACTTGACGGGTAAAAATACCGCAAACGCCTGGGAGGTCAGGTCATACCAGTTCTGGCCACTGACCGGATCTTCGGTTTTACGCAATTCTTCAATGAAGATGGCATCGGCACGGCGCAGCAGGTCGGCGTATTCTTTCTTGACTTCACCCAGAATGCGAACCCCCAGACCCGGCCCCGGGAACGGGTGACGGTACACCATGGCGGGCGGCAGGCCCAGGGCTACACCCAGCTTGCGGACTTCGTCTTTGAACAGTTCGCGCAACGGCTCGAGCAGCTTTAAATTCAACGTATCGGGCAAGCCACCGACGTTGTGATGCGACTTGATGGCCACGGCCTTCCCCGTTTTGGACGCGGCCGATTCGATGACATCAGGGTAAATGGTACCCTGTGCCAACCAGCGTGCATTGCCGAGCTTGCCCGCTTCGGCCTGGAACACTTCAACAAACTCTTTGCCGATGATTTTGCGTTTGGCTTCGGGGTCGGTAACGCCGGCCAGTTTGCTCATGAACTGTTCAGTGGCATCGACATGAATGATTTTCATGCCGAAATGCTCGCCAAACGTTTGCATGACCTGCTGGCCTTCATTCAGGCGCAACAAACCATGATCGACAAAAACGCAGGTGAGTTGATCGCCAATGGCTTTGTGAATAAGCGCCGCTGCAACGGACGAGTCAACACCACCTGACAGCCCCAGAATGACTTCATCGGAACCGACCTGGGCGCGAATGGCATCAATCGCTTCCTGAACGTAGTCAGGCATGTTCCAGTCGCCTTCGCAACCGCAGATTTCGCGCACAAAGCGCGACAAGATTGCCGAGCCCTGAACGGTGTGGGTCACTTCGGGATGGAACTGTACCGCGTAAAAATTGCGGGTTTCGTCGGCCATGCCGGCAATGGGGCATGAATCGGTCGAGGCCATCAGTTTGAAGCCCGGGGCAGCTCGGTGACCTTGTCGCCGTGGCTCATCCAGACCTTGAGCATGCCATGCCCTTCAACCGTGGTGAAGTCTTCAATGCCATCGAGCAGACGGGTATGACCACGGGCACGCACTTCAGCGTAGCCGAATTCGCGATGGTCAGACCATTCGACCTTGCCACCCAGTTGCAGCGCCATGGATTGCATGCCGTAGCAAATACCCAGCACTGGCACCCCCAGCTCGAATACGGCCGCAGGCACTTTCAGGGACTCTTCGTGATACGCCGAGGCATGGCTGCCCGACAAAATGATGCCCTTCAGGCCAGATTGCGAACGCACGAAGGCGTCGTCAACGTCGCCGGAATGAATTTCACAATACACCCCCGCTTCACGCACACGACGTGCGATAAGCTGGGTAACTTGTGAACCGTAATCGAGAATGAGGATACGCTGATGCATGATTGAGTAATGGAAACGGCTTAGTCGGCGCGGTAGTTGGGAGCTTCTTTGGTGATTTGAACGTCATGCACGTGCGATTCGCGAACACCGGCAGAGGTGATTTCAACGAATTCGGCTTTTTCGTGCATTTGGGCAACGGAGGCACAACCGACATAACCCAGCGACGCGCGGATACCGCCGACCAATTGATAAATAATGGCGATAACGCTGCCCTTGTACGGTACGCGCCCTTCGATGCCTTCGGGAACGAGTTTGTCGGCATTGTTCGAGGGTCCTGGAAGTAGCGATCGGCAGAACCATCGGTCATGGCACCCAGGCTACCCATACCACGGTATGATTTGTACGAACGGCCCTGAAACAGTACGACCTCGCCCGGGGCTTCTTCGGTACCGGCAAACATGCCACCCATCATGCAGGTTGATGCCCCTGCGGCCAGCGCTTTTGCCACGTCACCTGAATAACGGATACCGCCGTCGGCAATGAGTGGCACGCCCGAACCTTTCAAGGCACCGGCCACGTCGGCAATGGCAGTGATCTGGGGAACACCCACACCAGCCACGACTCGGGTCGTGCAGATGGAGCCCGGGCCAATACCGACTTTAACCGCATCGGCACCAGCGTCGGCCAGAGCCCTGGCCGCAGCCGCCGTGGCAATATTGCCGCCAATGACCTGGATACGGGGGTAGTTTTGTTTGACCCAGCGCACGCGTTCGATAACGCCGGCCGAGTGGCCGTGCGCTGTATCGACGACCAGAACGTCAACCCCGGCAGCCGCGAGTTTTTCAACACGCTCTTCGGTGCCTTCACCCACGCCCACCGCAGCGCCAACACGGAGCTGACCGTGAGCGTCTTTGCTGGCGAACGGATGCTCGGTATTCTTGACAATATCTTTAACGGTTGCCAGACCGCGCAACTGGAAGTTTTCGTTGACGATGAGCACACGTTCGAGACGGTGCTTGTGCATCAGCGACTGGGCCTCTTCGAGCGTAGCACCCTCTTTCATGGTAACCAGCCGGTCTTGCGGTGTCATGACTTCGCGCAGGGGCAAATCGAGGCGGTCCTCAAAACGCAAGTCGCGGTTGGTGACAATGCCCACCACTTTGCCGCCTTCTACGACAGGCAGACCCGAAATGCCGTGCTGGCGCTGCAACGCAATGGCGTCGCGCACTTTCATGGTGGGTGTTACGGTGACCGGGTCGATGACAATACCAAACTCGTGGCGCTTGACGCGTGCCACTTCTTGCGCCTGGCGGTCAGCCGTGAGGTTTTTGTGAATGATGCCAATACCGCCTTCCTGTGCCATGGCAATGGCCAGACGGGATTCAGTAACCGTATCCATGGCCGCCGACACCAGCGGGATGTTCAGGCTGATGTCGCGCGTGAACTGGGTGGCAAGGGAAGTATCGCGAGGCAGGACCTGTGAAAAGGCCGGGACTAACAACACATCGTCGAAGGTTAGCGCTTTTTTGATGAGACGCATGCAATTACTCCGTGTGCAAAGCAAGATTATACGCTGTATGCCTTAGCCCAACCAAACGCGGGCGTTGCGGAACATACGTAACCAGGGACTGAATTCACCACCCGCATCGGCCTGCCCCCAACGCTCGGGCGACCACGACATCATGACGTTACGGGTAACACGTTCAGGGTGCGGCATCATGATGGTGAAGCGGCCATCGGCCGTGGTCACGCCGGTCAGGCCTGCTGCACTGCCGTTGGGGTTGTAGGGATAGGTTTCGGTGGCACGACCCGTGTTGTCAACGTACCGCATGGCGGCCAATACCTGGCTTGCATCGCCTTGCGCGGCAAAATTGGCAAAGCCTTCACCGTGTGCAACGGCAATCGGGGCTTGCATGCCGGCCATGCCTTTAAAGAACAAAGACGGTGACTCGGGGATTTCAACCATCGACAAGCGGGCTTCGTACTTTTCAGACTGGTTGCGAGTAAAGCGCGGCCAATGCTGCGCACCCGGAATCATGCTGGCCAGCGCGGCCATCATCTGGCAGCCGTTGCAGACGCCCAGCGCAAACGTATCAGCACGACCGAAGAAGGCCGCAAACTGGTCAGCCAGTTGTGTGTTGAAGCGAATCGTGCGTGCCCAGCCTTCACCGGCCCCCAGTACGTCACCGTAGCTGAAACCGCCAACCGCCACCAGACCCTGCACGTCGTCCAGACGCACCCGGCCCGACAGCAAGTCGGTCATGTGAACGTCCCACGATTCGAAGCCGGCCTTGTCAAAGGCCCAGGCCATTTCCACCTGGCTGTTGCAGCCTTGTTCGCGCAAAATCGCCATACGCGGACGCGCGCCTTTGGCGATGAAGGGCGCGGCGATATCGTCTTGCGGATTGAACGCCACCTTGGGACTGAAACCAGGGTCTTCAGTGTTGGCCCAGACGTCGTATTCGGCCTGTGCACACGCGGGGTTGTCACGACGTGCCATGATGCGGCGGCTGACCTCGCTCCAGTGAGCGGCCAGTTCACGCCACGCGCGCTGGTAGACACATTTGCCATCTCGGAACACCTGAATTTCATGCTGGGTATTCAACGAACCCACGACATGCGAATGGGCCGATAAGCCCTTTTCACGCAGGGCCTGCAACACGGCATTACGCTGGGCCAACGGCACCTGAATGACTGCACCGGCTTCTTCGTTGAACAGGGCCTTGAGCGTAATTTCGTCACGCTGCACAGCCATTTGCTCGGGGCGGATTTTATAGTCACCCCAATCGGCAGCCACGGGATCAATGGTCAGCATGTCGAGATTAAGGGAGACACCCGTACGACCGGCAAACGCCATTTCGCAGACGGTGGCCAACAAACCGCCGTCGGAACGGTCGTGATACGCCAGGATATGGCCGGCATCGGCAAGCTCGCGGATCGCTTCAAAGAACGAACGTACCGCTGCAGCGTCTTCGACATCGGGAACGGCATCGCCGACCTGATTGAAGGCATGGGCAAGGATCGAACCGCCCATGCGCTGACGACCTTGTCCGAGATCGATCAGGATCAGGGCCGTGTCGCCCACATCGGTGCGCAATTGGGGGTGAGGGTTTTGCGGACATCAGCCACCGGCGCAAAGCCCGTAACGATCAGGGAAACGGGCGAAATAACTTCACGGGATTCGCCATTTTCAGACCAGTTGGTGCGCATCGACAACGAGTCTTTGCCCACCGGAATCGACAAATCAAGCTGCTGGCACCATTGGCTGACGGCCGATACGGTGTCATACAGCGCAGCGTCTTGACCGGGCACACCGCAGGCAGCCATCCAGTTGGCAGACAGTTTGATGTCTTTGAGCGAACGCACGTCGGCGGCCACCAGATTGGTCAGCGCTTCGGTGATGGCCATGCGACCCGAGGCCGCGGCGTCAATCATGGCCAACGGGGTGCGTTCACCCATGGCCATGACCTGCCCGCCGGTAGACTCGAAATCTGTCAGGGTAACCGCACAGTCGGCAACCGGCACCTGCCAGGGGCCAACCATCTGGTCACGACTGTTCAGGCCACCAACACTGCGGTCGCCGATGGTAATGAGAAAGGTTTTGTTGGCCACCGTGGGATGACGCAAAACGCGTTCGATGGCTTCGGGCAAGACAATAACGGGCAAATCGAGTGCTTGCGCAACACCATCGATACGCTGCACATCGCGCGTCATGCGCGGTGGCTTGCCCAGGATGACGTCAATCGGCACATCGACCGGACGCGTTTCATCGGTTTTGGGGTGTGTTCCGTGACACCGGGCAAACCTTCGCCCAACGTAACGCGCAACTGACGCTCTTCGGTGGCGACACCGACCACCGCGTAGGGGCAACGTTCACGCGTGGCGATAACATCGAAGCGCGGCAAATCTTGGGGCAAGATCGCCAACACATAGCGTTCCTGAGCCTCATTGCTCCAGATTTCAGCGGCGGACAAGCCCGACTCTTCCAGGTGAACCTGGGTCAATTCAAAAATGGCGCCCCTACCGGCATCGTTGACCAGTTCGGGGAAGGCGTTCGACAACCCGCCGGCACCGACGTCGTGGATGGCAATGATGGGGTTGTTGCTGCCCTGCTGCCAGCAGCGATCAATGACTTCCTGGGCCCGGCGTTCGATTTCCGGGTTACCGCGCTGCACCGAGTCAAAATCAAGTTCAGCGGTGTTGGTACCCACGCTCATGCTGGATGCAGCGCCCCCACCCATGCCGATGCGCATACCCGGACCACCCAGCTGAATCAGCAAAGCACCCGGCGGGATGGGGTCTTTTTGGGTCAGGCTGTCTTCGATGCTGCCCAAACCACCCGCGATCATGATGGGCTTGTGATAGCCCCAGCGCTTGCCGCCAGCCGTTTGCTCAAACGTACGGAAATAACCCGCCAGGTTCGGTCGGCCAAACTCGTTGTTGAAGGCGGCGCCACCCAATGGACCGTCGATCATGATGTCGAGCGGGCTGGCAATGCGGTCGGGCATGCCATGGGAATCGGTTTCCCAGGGCTCAGGCGCGTCATCGAAACGCAGATTCGACACCGTGAACCCCGTCAGACCCGCCTTGGGTTTGGAACCCCGCCCGGTCGCCCCCTCGTCACGGATCTCGCCCCCGTTGCCGGTTGACGCCCCCGGGAACGGCGCGATGGCCGTCGGGTGATTGTGGGTTTCCACCTTCATGAGGGTGTGAACCGTGGCCGGATGATGGCCATAGGCTGTCGCGCCTGGCTGTACATCGGTACCGAACTGACCGGCGTAAAACAGCGTGGCCGGACCGCCTGACATGATGGCAGCGTTGTCGGAATACGCCACCACCGTGCCCTGCGGCTGCGCAGCGTGTGTGGCACGGATCATGCCAAACAGGGTGTTGGACTGGGCTTCGCCGTTGATGACCCATTGGGCGTTGAAAATCTTGTGACGGCAATGCTCGCTGTTGGCTTGAGCGAACATCATCAGTTCAACATCGGTAGGATTGCGCCCCAGGCCGGTGAACGACTGCTCAAGGTATTCGATTTCGTCTTCAGACAGCGCCAGGCCCAGTTGCTGGTTGGCCTGTTCAAGCGCGGCCCTGCCCTGACCGATGACGTCAATGGTCTGGATGGGCTTGCCCGGCAATGACGCAAACAGCGCCTGGCCGTCAAACCCGGCATCAACGACAGTTTCCGTCATGCGATCATGCAAACAGGCTGCGATCTGCGCCAGCTGGTCGGACGAGATGGACGCCGAACCCAGCAAGCCGCGCGACGGCTGGATGGTGTACCGAATACCCCGCTCAATGCGGCGTACGCTGGCCAAACCACAGTTGTGCGCAATGTCGGTCGCTTTGCTGGCCCAGGGCGACACCGTGCCCAGCCGCGGGATGACGCGCAACACCAACGTGTTTTTATCTTCTTTAAGCGAAGACGGGGCGCTGCCGTAATCAAGCAGTTGGCCCAACCGTTCGGCATCCGGGGCCAGGAACCCTTCTTCGACCCAGACAAAATGCTCGTAGCGACCCTGGATATCGGCGACGGGCAACTTCAGTTGGGAAAATTTCTGGAGCAAACGCTCACGACGAAAGGATGACAAAACAGAGGAGCCAAGAAAATGCTGGATAGAGTTCACGGTGGGACGCGCTAAATGATGGGGAGACAATCCGTCATTTTAGCCGTTTAAACCGTGCCCGGGCCGGGCCAGGGAAACCCGTCTTCAAGAAGCGACACCACACGACTGCTGACAAACCTCAGGAAGCCGGGCCGGGCAACGGGTAGCTGACCTCGAGAATGTCGAGTTCGTCAATGCCCGCAGGAGTGCGCAAGGTAATGGTATCGCCTTCGCGGGCCTTGATCAGTGCACGCGCGACAGGTGAAATCCAGCTGATTCTCCCTTGCAACGGTTCGGCCTCGTCCACGCCGACAATCGTGACCCGATGCTCTTCACCCGCTTTGTCGCAATAAACCACGGTGGCCCCGAAGAAGACCTGATCGCGGTTGGGCTGCTGCGACGGGTCGACAACCTCGGCCTGTTCAAGGCGTTTGGTCAGGAAGCGCATGCGACGATCAATTTCACGCAAACGCTTTTTACCGTACAGATAATCACCGTTTTCAGAGCGATCACCGTTGGAAGCTGCCCAGGACACGACCTGAACCACTTCGGGACGCTCGACCGTCATCAAATGGGCCAACTCGGCACGCAAACGCTCGTAACCCTGAACGGTCATGTAATTTTTGGTGCCCTGGGGCAAGGCCACCGCTTCAGGGCCCAGATCGTCATCATCGTCGTTGTCAGATTCTTTGGTAAACGCTTTGCTCATGGGGTGACCGGTCAAAATTGCAATTAAGGGACAATGTTAGCGTAATCGTCAATTACGCCTGTATTAAATGCCTGGGGGTACCGGGGTAGACCTGCGCGGCGGTGGCTCTTTACGTGTCGGCGTGCAGGACCTGCTTTCACGGCACGTTGCTGTCCTGGGTAGTTCCGGCCAAGGAAAAAGTTGCTTCACCGCAGCGGTATTGCAACAAATAGTGCGCCTACCCGGTGCTCGTATTGTTATTTTTGATATCAATGGGGAGTACCCAGACGCTTTCGAATTGCCTGAGCTCCCGGAGGGAGCTGTAAAGCAAACGACTTTAGGTGGCACGGAATCGGACTCCTTCAAAATCCCGTACTACGCGCTGGGAAGGTTCGGTCTACATCGCTTATTAATACCCAGTGAGAAGACACAACGGCCTGCTTTATCGTTTGCGCTCGAACATCTTAACAAGGTGCAATGGTTCCCTTTGGAAAAAGGAGCGGGATTATCAAGCGACACTCGAGCATTCCTTTTTGATGACTGCCGCCAAGATGGTGCGAGGGAGGCAGCAAATCGGATTCAAACGATTAGGGCCGGTACGGCAACGCCTGTCACTCGATGGCCTCACATGGCAGCATTAGCGGCTCTAATTGCAGAGAGCCACGGAATACAGCCTGGCAGAAATGGACCTGAGCGTTCGAGCTTTCCATATTCGAATATTTCTCCTTTGGTCACGCGTATCCACAGGTTATCCGAAGACCCCATGTTTACAGACGTGGTTGACGTTGACGGAGGGGCAGGGATAGGAGACTCGTTGTCGTGGACTACCGAGTCCAGCAAGCTGGTGGAACGCATTTTCGGTGGTAAAGAAGTAGATTGGCGCGTGCATATCATCAATTTACGCCATGTTTCCCACGATTTGACGCCGTTCATTTTAGGCTCACTGCTTGAGCTGTATGCATACGAGCTGTTTCACAGGGGGCAACGAGAAGCTTCGCCCACCTTACTGGTTCTCGAAGAGGCTCACCACTATATGAGACCGATTGGCTCTGGCGAAGATGCCAGCACGAACTCATTAGCGTACGAGCGACTTGCTAAGGAGTCGGCCCTGAACAATCCCCGTAACCCGCATAAACATTGAAGATTGGGGCAATTTCCGATACCCGGAACTCCCGGTTTGTTGTCCAATAGAGGCTATTTTCTGGGAGTTTTATTTCGATGTTTGCCTGCCCTGCCACCGATGATTTTTTCCGTTCTCGCATTGATCAGATGATTGACCTTCGTCATCCGTTGGCGGTGTTGTCCTCGCGCATGCCATGGCAAGAACTTGAGGCACGGGTGGCCCATCTGTTTGTTCGTAAAGCCCACACGGGGGTCGCGATGCCGGACCTG
The DNA here is from genome assembly GCF_030344915.1 of Neopusillimonas aromaticivorans. Taxonomy (GTDB): domain Bacteria; phylum Pseudomonadota; class Gammaproteobacteria; order Burkholderiales; family Burkholderiaceae_B; genus Neopusillimonas; species Neopusillimonas aromaticivorans. The sequence goes on from NZ_CP128233.1 coordinate 50,600, forward strand.
GATTTGTTTGGCGAGAAGCCGCAGCGTCAGTCTTCGCGCAGCAACGCGGGTCGCCCACGTGTGCCGCTTCGGATCATGATTTCGCTGCTGTATCTGAAGCATGCGTTCAACGAATCGGATGAGGGCGTGGTTGAGCGTTGGGGTGAAACCCCAACATGGCAGTTCTTTGCGGGTCAGGCGTATTTCGAACACCACCGTCCCTGCGACGCCACCACGCTGGTCAAGTTTCGCAAGCTGTTGGGCGAAGAAGGGGTTGAAGAGTTGCTGGCACAGACCATCAACGTGGCCGTCGAACTCAAGCTGATCAAGCCCCAGGAGTTGAGCCGCGTGATTGTGGACAGCACCGTGCAGGAGAAGGCAATTGCACATCCCACGGACAGCCGCCTGTTAGAGACCGCGCGGATCAAACTGGTGGATGCCGCCAAAGCGGTGGGCATTTCGCTCAAGCAAACCTTTGCCAAAGAAGGTGCACAACTGAGCCGCCAGGCGGGCCGTTATGCCCATGCCCGCCAGTTCAAACGCATGCGCCGGGCCATTAAACGTCAACGAACCATTGTGGGTCGCTTGTCGCGTGAGATGGATCGCAAGGCCAATGTGCTCGGTCAGGCGGTACGCGCCGCCCTGGATCAGGTCTTGAACAAGGCAAATCGTATCGCGGCCCAAAGCGCTCAGCGCAAGAGCGTCAAAGGCCAGCCCAAGCTGTACGCCTGGCACGCCCCGGAAGTCGACTGCATCAGCAAGGGTAAAGCGCGTCGGCCCTATGAGTTCGGTGTAAAGGTCGGGATTGCCAGCACGTTCAAGGGCAATTTGATCGTAGGCGCACGGGCGTTTCATCGTAATCCGTACGATGGGCATACGCTCAATGAGCAGCTTGAACAGGCCACGATTCTGATGCAAGACTGTGCGCCGGCACCCGACACGGTCTTTGTAGACCTGGGTTACCGGGGCGTGGATGCCGATAATCCGCAGATGCGCATTGTGCATCGGGGCAAACCCAAAAGGCTGACGGCGTTGGAACGAAAGCAACTGAAACGCCGTCAGGCCATTGAACCGATCATCGGTCATTTGAAAGCGGATCACCGGATGGATCGCTGCCACCTTAAGGGTGAAGACGGCGACAAGTTGCATGCCGTGTTGTGTGCGGCGGGTTACAACATCAAATGGTTGTTGCGCATGATTGCCAAGAAGGGGTAGCCTTCTTGCATGCGTTTTTTTGCGCCTGAAAAAAGGCAGCCTTCAGAACGCATTTTTGACGATATTGGCGTGGTTGGGGAATACCGACCGCTCAAATCGCCAGAGCAGTGTCATGAAACGTGCGCTGGTGACGGCATGACGCGGCGTGTTGAGCGGTCGTTTTCGGCCAAAATGAATAAATCAGGTTGGACTAAGGAGGGGCGGAAATTTGGTTTGGCACTTTGGCTCAGTACACAACGTCCTTCAGAAATTTCACCTACTGTTCTTTCACAATGCAACAACTGGGTAACCTTCCGACTTACATCAGAAAAAGACCTCAACGCGGTGCAAACAGCAAGTGAATGGGCCGACCGTCGCGATATTAAACGTATTGCCGGGCTAGCCCGTCAAACGGCAGTTGTTTTCGGAGGAAGCATTTCGATGCCAACAATGCTTCGCGCACCGGATGCTTCACCGCGACCGCGTTCTGACGACGGAGCGTTTGCATCATGGGGCGTCTCTTGATATGCCCCTTCTGGTTCGCAACAGTGACTTCGTCCACCAACTAGGATTTACGCCATAATTCTCGAAATCCAAACAGCCTTAATATTCTAATCACACATTAAATCCCGTCAAGGCTTTCACCCAATCCCATACTCCACCATTAAATATCGCGGAGCTTGCCGCCAGCACTGGTGCCAATATCCCCTTCCTTCCTACACGGCCAACCCATTGGGAAAATCTCCAATTCAACAAAGACGGCCTCTGAGAGCAATACCAAGGGGAGATAAGGCAAGCAAGTGCGGCTGGCAGCAAAAATATACCGAGCACAACACCCCATTTTGCCCAATTATCACCGAGCCAAGAAGTCAATTCAATGCCATAAGCATAAAACAGAACACTGGCCACGCCTCCTATTACAAGGGGAATCACCACGAACAACCAAATATATCTCTGTCTCTCCAAGCGACTCTCGATGTTAGCCAACGAAGTATTTTGATTATTAATGGCGTCCTGAAGTGACTTAACATGCCCTTCGGCTAACTCTCGCGCAGCCTTTTCATGGGAAATCCTGCTCTCCATCTCCTCCTTGTGCGCATTAGCTTTCCTCAACGCTTCCTCCGCAGCATTCCGTTCTTGTTCAGTCACCATGCGCTCAGCACGCTCGACTTCTAATTCCTGCTTCGAAGACAATGCTGTACTCTTGGCCGCCTCAAGCTGGGAAACGGTTTTTTTATGCTCCTCTAACAGCTCTTCCCGCACTAGCTCAAATACCTCATCGTTTGATGCGTCCGCCTCCTGAATACGCCCCCTTAGGACCTTATTCGCCAGAACCAATTTAATAGTTTGCTCAGGAAGGTCTTCTACGTTCTCAAATCTAGATATTGACTCAAGAACCTTAACAGTCGCCCGTTCATCCTCGGGGTCAAATGATTGAAAGAACAAAGGAAGTCGCAACGCATCAACAAGGCTGTCATCCAGTTCTTTATTTCTTGGCACCCAAAACTGAATAAGTTGCACCAAATTACTTGGGTGAAGAACAACCGGAAGTCGGGAGGCATTCTCAAATCGCTTTTTTCTGTCAAAAGCCATTAATCTCCAATCAATGGAAACAGCCCAAAACTCAACCTCAAAGGGTGCATCTAAATCTGATTTTCTCCGGTCTCGAACAGCGTGCCAGAGTACAGCATCATGCAACAGGGTCTCGTACCCCTTACGTTTATGTTCAGGAAGCTCAAGCTCCTCCCGGCTTAACTCATCTTGAACATCATCAATTACATCCTGACGTTGATTGTAAATTGCAGGATGGGCCTCGAGTACCGCGATACCCTTTCCCTGTAGGATAGTCCGCAAATCGTCAATGTACGGCTGAAAGAATGTTTCAGCCGTCAGCCCCGGAATTCGCTTTGCCGCATCAAAAAATTTCTTAGCAACACTCGGCAATGGTTGCGTAACAGCTGCGCGAGCCATGGCTTTGGTAGTCCGGATACGAGATATCTTTTCCACCTGTCGTATTAATACACGCTTAGCCTCTTCTAACGTTCCCGGTAAAACATAAAATCTAATATCTAATTTATCGCGTACATTTCTAGCCATCTCGACCAAAGATAGTGCCGAGTCGTCCCCGGGATTGTCGTGTAATCCCAGCACTGAAAATATGAAATTCGTATCGAGGACAACCTTCATAGTACGAGACTTTCTGTCACGCTCTAATAAAGAAATCGTTTCCGAGTTCAGTTGTGATGCCTCAGCAAAGAAGTGGGCAGAAAGCAACCGAAGAATCTGGTTACGGCAATCACTATTGGTTGGTGCAAAAAAGCTTCCAGAACATTGCGCAGCCCCTCTTTCTCCTCTTCACCATTAAACTTAGACAAAAAGGAAGCCAACCAATCGACATCCCTTTCTAAAGTCCCATCTGCTAGCAAATGGTAAAGATTTGCTCCTGTCACATGTATGGCACTGTGTAATGCTCGACTAAATTCCTTCCACACCACTTCAGCATCTAAGCTCGGGCAATGCTGCTCACAAAATCTTAAAAACTGTTGATTACAAGATTCCTGCTCAGCCACTGCACTGGGCTCGAGCATCAGACAACTGCTGTCGAGCTTGCTCTGAAAGCTTATAGCAGCCGCCGGGCAGCGTAACCACTGAGCCTTGAGAAGACAGCATTGTTAGCTGGCTTACGAGAATATCGCCCGACAGACGGATTCCCAATTCGTGATGCAACGCATCCTGGATTTGCTGCTGAGATAAGGAACTGTTACTTTGCCACAATACTCCCCGAACAACTTGCGATACCGCTTTTTTCCACCAACCTGACTCATTCAGTTCTACATGATGAATCAAGGAAACAATTTCTGGAGAAAGATTCTTCTTTGCCATCTATTTATATAAATTTTGTTCTAGAGAATTTCCAACCCGAGTATCACTCGTCGCATGGAAGAATATGACTTAGTGCCGTCTATTGGCTTCGTTCTTTAGCAAACGCCTGATACACCATCTTTGCTAGCATTCCCTGCATAGCAGCAAAAACCCGCTCATCCTTGAGCAATTGGTCCGCAATCGAGTTGTGCGCCTCCTGCCCATCCAGAATGATGTCAGTAAGGCGGTCTTTGAAGTCACCCATGCGGAATTGCTCTTCCGTATTGTTGGCTGCCTGCTCTGCAAGGGTTTCATCTTCCATGAGCTTGCCATGGATGGTCGTGACATATCCAACCATGTCAGCCTCTGAAAGGTCACCTGAGAACAAGTCATTCATCTTCTCGACGATTTCCGCCAGCGGCTTCTTTTCGTCCTCAGCGGCTTTCCCTGAACCGGCCTCTGATATCGGCTGCAGCTTTACGATTTCTCCGCTCGCAAGGTCGAGCGTCTGCTGACCGAGCTTTTGAAGGCGATAGTGCGTGAGGCGAACGTCGGAATCCAGGTCAACGGTGTTATCCGTGAAATGTTCGGCGATACGGGGCATCAGGTGCTTTCCGAACGCGTAGCGCTTCTCTAGGTCGGAATCGTTATACGGGATGATTTGTGAAAGGAAGTCATAGAGCCGCAAGAATGTGCCCAAATCGCGCCGGAACTGCTCGGCGGCATCCTCTTCAAGCCCATGGAAGAACCGGTCTGCAGCTGGCTTGAGGAATTGGTGCAGCGTAGCCTGCTTGCGCTTTGGGTCAAAGAACGCCTCCGCGAAGCCGTCGACCTCAGCAGGGTAGTAGACGCCGGCCTGGTCCAGTTTGACCTGGAGCTCATGAACGATATTCGGGTCTGTCACGTCCTCGAGCTCTGCCGCACGGTAGTAGGGCTTAAAAGACTCCAGAATCTCATCAGGCTTGTTCACGAAGTCCAACACGAACGTATCCTCTTTGCCAGGATAGGTTCGATTCAGGCGCGAAAGGGTCTGGACTGCCAAGACGCCTGAGAGACGCTTGTCGACATACATCGAATGCAGCAAGGGCTGGTCAAAACCCGTCTGGTACTTATTGGCCACCAGGAGAATTCGGTACTCATCCCTCTTGAAGGCCTCAGAAGGCTCACCGCCTCCGATGTCAGGGTTCATGTTGGCCTCAGTGAAGTCATCTAGCCCTGATTCAGGGTCTTCGACCTTTCCTGAAAATGCGACCAGCGTGCGGAACTCCTTGTCGTAGCCACGCTCCTTGATGTAGCGGTCAATCGCTAACTTGTAGCGCACGGCAGCCTTACGGCTGCTGGTCACGACCATTGCCTTGGCTTTTCCACCTATTTTCGCGGCTACGTGTTCACGGAAGTGTTCAACAATGACTACCACTTTCTGCGCGATGTTATGGGGGTGCAGGTTCGCATAGCGGGCAAGTACCGTTTTGGCCCTCCCTTGGGGAACCAGCTTTTCATCGGACAAAGCACCCAACTTGTAAAACATCCGATAAGACGTGTAGTTCTTCAAGACGTCGAGAATGAACCCTTCTTCGATGGCCTGGCGCATCGAATACACGTGAAACGGCTCGGGCCTGCCCGTCTGTGGGTTCTCACGCCCAAAGAGCTCCATCGTTTTGCCCTTGGGGGTTGCAGTAAAAGCGAAGTACGAGACGTTCTCAGGGCGCTGGCGGGACGCCATTACCTCGTTGATGACATCCTCAGTGGTCACGTCATCGGAATCAATCTCAACGTCTCCGGTCACCTGAACAATTTCGCCATCAAGGTCAACTTGAATCGTCGGCTTTTGTTCCTCACCTGTCCCTGTCGTCAAGGCCTTGCGCAGCTTCTGAGCCGCCGTGCCCGACTGACTGGAGTGCGCTTCATCGACGATGATGGCAAAGCGCTTGTCTTTCATATCCTTCACCTTGTCCAAGATGAAGGGAAATTTCTGGATGGTGGTGACAACAACAGGCGTACCCTTCATCAGGGCCTCAGCCAACTGCTGACTGTTCTTGTCGATTTTCTGGACTACGCCTGTTTTGTGCTCAAACTGACTGATAGTCTCCTGCAACTGCTTGTCGAGCACACGGCGGTCTGTGATGACAATGACCGAGTCAAATACCTTGGTATCCGCAGCATCGTGAAGGTTGGCCATCCTATGGGCGGACCAGGCGATGGAGTTAGATTTGCCAGACCCGGCCGAGTGCTGGACAAGGTACACCTGCCCTGCGCCCTCCTGCGCGACCGTATCGATGAGCTTGCGAACGACATCAAGTTGGTGAAAGCGAGGAAAGATGAGCGTTTCCTTGGTTTTCTTCTTACCGGTTTGGGCATCCCCCTCGGTTTTGACCTCAAGGTGCAAGAAGTTGCCCAGGATGTCCAGCCAGACGTCTTTCGACCAGACAAGCTCCCAGAGGTACCAAGTTGGGTAGCCTTTCCCTTCTGGCGCCGGCGGGTTGCCTGCGGTGGCGCCGCCCATGCCGTCAGGACGCCCAAGGTTGAACGGCAGAAAATACGTTTTCTCGCCATCGAGCTTTGTCGCCATGAACACTTCGTCGGTCGAAACCGCGAAGTGGACAAGAGCCAGGTCTTGAATTGCAGCAGAGGCTCCAGTTCCTTGGATTTGGCATCCTTTGGCAACCGGTCCTTCTTGTACTGCAGGATGGCATCCTTGATGTTCTGCGTGAGGTCCGTCTTGAGCTCAGCTGTGGACACTGGGATGCCGTTCAGGAACAGCACCAGGTCAATGCTGTTCTCATTGTGCAGACTGTAGTGCAGCTGACGTATTGCGGTCAGGCGGTTCTGTTCGTACCAGGCCCACAACTGCGGGTTCTTTTGGTGCGCGGGCCGGAACTGGCATAGGAAAAACTTGGCATCACGGTCTTTGAATCCATGCCGTAGCAGATGCAGAGTCCCATGCTTGTCCAGTTGCTCAGCTACGCGCTTGACGAACATCGATTCAGATTGGCCGTTGTGCCACCTCTTGAACTTGGCCCACTCTGCCGGTTGTGTATCTTGGACGAAAGCCAGGAGGTCGTCTGGAAACAAGGCGAGCTCGCGGCTATATGAGGCGGCTTCCTTCGGATGCGTGAGGACGGTCCAACCGTTAGCGGCCAGATGGTCGCAAAGCTCGTTTTCAAAGACTTTTTCAGTGTGTACGTTCGATAGTCCGGCCATCTCCAACCCTTCTTGCTTATTCTTCAGTGGCGGTAGGACTATTCCCCGCTTCAGTTCGTCTAGCGTCACGCCGCTATCCGTCTATCAATGGTCAACTTTGATTTGCACAGCTGAGCCATAGCTGCGGTCGAAGCGCTTTTGACAGGTACAAAGGGTGACCTGGTTGCCCTGCTGCAGTCACCTTAAGCACGTGAAGTGATGGAATCAGGTTGCTAACCGATTTATCACGTCCGAGATGAGCGCCATTGTTGCCCCATGCGGCTACAACAATTTTTGCATCACGGGCAAAGTTCAAAAGGTGTTGGTCATTATCGGGCCCGACAGGCTCTGCTACAGCCCGCATATCCGCAGGATTAGTCGCCCTGTACGCGAACAGGTTTGTCATCACTAACCCTCCGTAACCCCAGTCTCGAGCGTAACCGATGCATCGACGAATGGTAGGGTCATCATCTACCTCATCGGCTGTACTTGGATTTAATCCAATAAACATGACATATCCGAGAGATTCGTCGCCCCAACGACGCCACAAGCTATAGCGATACGTTCTGCAAGGAGAAAACGCTGCGGAACTCTGTAATTGCTGCTTAACCGTCACGCCGCCTCTAGCTGGTAATTGGTGATGTCAATTTGGCCAGTCACGGCGGCTGAAATCAACGAAGAACGGTATTCTTTAAGCATAGAGATGTGCTGCTCCACATGAGAGACCATTCCTGCGGTTACAGCGGTAATTCGCTCAACCTCTGTAAAGATAGCCTCCCGCTCCTTTTCCGGAGGGACAGGCACAGGCAATTCCCGCACATTAGACTGATTGATTGAAGCGAGGTTGGTACTTTGCTTTGAGCGTAGAAAAAAATATGAGCGTGCAGCATCGGTAGAAGTGAACCTGGCTACCCAAGACGCTAGAGACGAGTCGAAGAGACGAACCGCAAAAACATGATTTTGGTGAATACAGGGGTCAATCTGGCCTTCCCATACGGTTCCCCGACCGAGTTTGTCGTTGTCACCCCCTCGTTCATCAGCACGTCTCCCTTTTGAAGTAAGTAACGGCTGACCTCGCTGCTTCCGACTTCAATCTCCAGCACTTGCGACAAGTCAACGTATCCGTCTTGTACGTTTGCGACACGTAGGTACGGAAGCAGTACCGTTTCTTTGTCTCCAAGGTCTTTGCCCTTGGCTACCCCCGAACGGACCTGACCAAGGAACTTCAATCGCTTAACATCCCAATGAAGCGGTATATCGCCAATCTCCGGATATCCCGAGTACTTCACGGACCCGTCTGTTTCGAGGCCCCTGGTCATAAGCTGCGAAACATAACTGTATTGATACTCTTTCAACTTCTTGAGCAGCTTCTCCTTCCCTGCAATCAAAGCATCAATCCGCGCCGTCTGCTCGTCGAGGAAGTTGGCGATACGTTGCTGCTCTGTCTTACAAGGCAGCGGCACATCAACACTTCCGAATTCATCCGTATTCAGTCGGAGAAACGCGGTCCCCATTCCTCGTGCAAGCTGACCGAAAACCCCCGCATACAAATCTGTCGTAAAAATATACGCAAAAAATCTCGGGTCGATGTCTGCCGTTACTTCAAAAACTGAGTAATCCGGGCTGACAATTCCGCTTCGAGCGTCTGCGAATCCAAAAACTCCATTCCACGCCTGCATTTTGTTCATCACCAAATCCCCTGGAAGAAATCTCTTATAGCCTTCCAGCGTATCAGCCCGTTCGACTTTGTCTGTAATTTCAGAGCGTGGCAATAATCCCCGAGCCTTGCTTAACGAGAAAAGCTCTTCGTTTCCCTCCGTGGACCGGAGATTACGCTCCCTAAAAAGATATTTAGTTCGGGTAACCTGCCAATCATCTGGAATACGGGTCAGATATGGCGCTGCCGGTGATATCACGCCACCACCCCTTCATGAGTTCAAGGAACTTTGCTTCCATTTCCCTGATTTCAGCGGCGATGACTTCAGGCGCCCTCGGCGGCTTGTAAACATAGAAATAACGATTGAAGTTGATTTCGTAGCCGACCTTGCCGGGCAGACCATCTTTTTCGTCGCAGATGGTCTCGTTCACCCAAGCATCGGAGACGTGCGGTAAGACTTCGCGCTTCATGTAGGCAGAGACGTCCTCAGTCAGGGGAATATTCTCAGTGTCGCGAAGCTCCGGGTCGTAAGGCTTCTCGCCCTTCTTCGGTTTCTTCGCCGTTTTTCCTGGCTCGAGGGGGCGGTCTACGGTGACCTTGCGGAAACCAAAGAACGCATTCTCGAATACTTTGGAGACGCTGCGAGGTGGTTCGGGCTCACTCTGTGTCTCCGAGCCACCGTTCTTTACGGGTTCTTGATACTCCAGCGTGAAAGACGCATCGTGCTCGAACTCGGAGTAGACCTTCACGATTTCCGCAATCTGCTCGTCGGTGATTTCAACGCGTTTGCTACCAAGGCTCTTACGGCGCTTTTCGTACATACGCGTTGCGTCAATGAGTTGCACCTTACCCTTGCGCTCAGGCTTCTTCGTGTTATCAAGCAGCCAGATGTAGGTCGCAATGCCCGTGTTGTAGAACAGGTCATTCGGCAACGCGATGATGGCCTCAACGAGGTCGTTCTCCAGAAGGTAGCGCCGGATTTCGGATTCGCCGGAGCCTGCATCACCCGTGAACAGAGGGCTGCCGTTCAAGACAATGCCGATGCGACTTCCGCCTTCAGAGGCCTGGCGCATCTTCGACACAAGGTGCATGAGGAACAGCAGCGAACCATCAGAGATACGAGGAAGGCCAGGACCGAACCTGCCGGCAAATCCTTTTTCGTGCTCGGCCTTGACGGCGGACTGCACTTTCTTCCAGTCAACACCGAAGGGAGGGTTCGAGAGCATGTAGTCGAATTTCTGACCGGCGAAGCCGTCTGCCGACAATGTGTTACCCATGACGATGTTCTTCGGGTCCTGACCCTTGATAAGCATGTCAGCTTTGCAGATGGCGTAGGACTCAGGATTCAGCTCTTGCCCAAAGAGAACCAGCTTCGCCGAGCTGTTGATGCCGACAATCTCGTTATCAGCCGTTGAAAGCATGCCGCCGGTACCGGCGGTGGGGTCATACAATGACCGGATAACGCCAGGCTTTGACAGCGCTTCGTCGTCGCCCGCGAACAGGCAATGCACGATGAGCTTGATGACCTCACGCGGGGTAAAGTGCTCCCCTGCCGTCTCGTTGGAGGCCTCGCTGAATTTTCGGATAAGTTCTTCGAAAACAAGCCCCATGGTCTCGTTCGGTACGACAGATGGATGCAGGTCGATTTCCGTGAATTTCTGGGTAACCAGGTACAGAAGGTCGTTCTCATCCAGCTCAGCGACGCGGTCTGTGAACTTGAAGCGCTCGAACACGTCCCTGGCGTCGGCGGAGAAGTCACCGATGTAAGCAATGAGGTTGTGTCGGATGTTGGAGGGGTCATCCAGTAGGCCGGGAACCGTGAAGGGGCTCACGTTATAGAAAGACTGCTTGCTCTTGCGCGGGAGGACAAGGTCCAAGTTGACGCCCGAGTCCTTGCGCTTGTCGTATTCCGCCAGCACATCCTTCTTGGTGTCTGCCAAGACGCAATCGAGGCGCCGCAGCAGCGTGAAGGGAAGGATGACCTTGCCGTAATCGGCCTGCTTGTAGTCGCCGCGCAGGAGGTCGGCCACCGACCAGATGAAATTTGCGAGTTCTGAGAAATTCTGTGCCATGCCTTGTAATTGCGTTATCTATGCCGATTATTTTCTGTACAGGTGTAGAGTCAACCTTTAGCCCTACACTGACGATTCATTGGCTTCGCCTTCCCATCGCGGGCTAAGTCTGTTGAAGATGTATTCAAGAGGAATTACCGGGAATTGACTCCTCTGCTTGAGCGGATTGCGCATCTTGCGACGTCATGCGAACTCTCGCCAGCACGGTATAAGCCTGGTTTGCACGACGCGCATCTGCCTGAGCCCTTTCTCGCTGTTCCTCGCTGATTTCAGCAACAAGGTCGGGGCGCGACCGCTCTACAAGCATCCGGCGGGCTTGCTCAATCACTTCCCACGACGACGCAGGCGCAACCCCAGGGCGCGGTACGACTCCTCTAGTGTTAATAAGACGGCTCCCCGCTGCGTCGAACGACTGTCTGCGCGTTCACCGCCTGCAGCTGAATCACGAGTTTTCACCTCAGGCGGTGAAGGGAAAATCAGGAGTTCAATAGACCCCTTTTCTCCGCCTCGCTCCCTAGACGCCTTGGAATTGCCGCGAGGAGGCGCGCCTTCAATACTGGAGACGACCGACTTTTCAGTTGATTCTGTTTCCGTTCCAGATTGTTGCTGGACCTCTGCCAGAGCGGCCTCGACCTTCTTCAACAACGTGAAAGCTCTTGCCAGCTTGCGATGCTTGAGCTCGGCCTTCAACTGACGCAAGACGACGGGGTCGCCCTGCGCGTCAGAGAACATCTTCTCCAGGTCAACGATGCCTTTTTGCATAAGCGGCCGGGACCTCATGCCACAGCCTCTTGCTCAGGGGCCTCCGACTCGTTGTCGACGCCAAAGGGGTCTACCTCTTTACTGTGAACCCAGGTTGTGCTGTCCACAGAATCTGCGCCAAGAGGTTCAATGCCGAGTCGCTCTAGGGCCTGCAGCAAATCTGCAATGACCTCCTCACGACGCCGAACGAAGCTGGACGCGAAACAACGCCAGAAGGTCCAGCCGGCGCGCTCCAGAACGCGCTGACGAATCATGTCATCAGCCCATTGACCGGGACCATGGAACCGGTCTCCATCGCACTCTATGGCGAGCCGTCTACCTTCGTTGCCTTCAACGACAAAATCTATTCGATAGCCGCCGCATAGCACCTGTGGCTGAACTCGATATCCCCGCTTTACCAGCTCATCGAACATTTCAAACTCAAATTCAGACTCACACTTCTCGCGCAGCAACTGAACTTTGTTCCCATCCTGCGCAAAGGGCTTACGGAAGTGCCGGATGAGCCGAGCATTCAAGGAGTCTTCGCGGAATTCGGTCTCGGACACGGAGCGGAACAAGTACATTCTGTCGCGAGCACGTGAGAGAGCTACGTTGAACCGCTGTTGTATATCAAGCTTATTCGCCGCCGCACGGTCCCCGGGCGCTAGCACCATAGACACCATCATGATGTCGCGCTCTCTTCCCTGGAAGACCGGAGGGTGCCCCACTGTAATCTGTCGTGCCAGCACATCCTTTTGCGGTATCCGGGTGCTGATAAGCGTTTGAATGTGAGCAGCTTGCTTAGAACCTAACAGCGTAACGACGCCAATGCTTCGTCCATCGAACTGCTCATCGGCGAGAATTAGTTCAATTTCTGCCACGATAGCTTCGGCTTCGGGAGGATTAATGTCGCCCTTGCGAAAGCCTCCTTCACAAAAACATCCACTAGCGGTGGGTCTAGCCGTTCGTTCGCCTTGGGAACACGTAGAGGCTTGATGTCACCTTCGTAAAACTCCCGGTTCGAATACTCGATAATCGCAGGCACACACCTGAAGTGCTCTCGTAGCATCACTGAGTTGCCAGCAAATACGACTCGCGCCAAGTCATAAATAGACTTGTCAGGAGTCATCTGGGCACCATGCGGCTGCTTGTTCAGATGGCGATTGACGAGCTCTTTGATTTTTTCCTCGGCGGTACCAACCGCCGTCGGTGACACCTGCTTGTGGTCTCCAACGACCAGTAGCTTCTTGCCTCGCAGCAACGCAGGCAGCGCCCAAATATCAGACTGTGACGCCTCGTCAATAATGACAAGGTCGAATAAGGCGACTTCGGGAGGAATGGTTTCGGATACACGCCACTGAGGCAGAACCCAGCAGGGAACGGCCATATAGGCGCGCGACATTGCTTCACGAGCCGATTTACGGTGGCGTACGGCACGAACGCCTGTACCCGCCCCCATGGACTGGACCGCATTGAGGTAGGCCTGAAGCGCCTGACGCACGCTATCTGGCGAGTTGTTGTACACACCCAGCCATGTTTTCTCGGCAACGAGGTCCTGATATGTCCGAGCAAGTGTATTTGTGAGGGTTTTCCGTTCCTCAAACAAGTCGCGCAAGGTCTTGTGGCCGTCGATGCGCTCTAGGAAAATATCAGCTTGTCGCCAATTCCAGGCTTCGCGCCACTTCGATGGCACGATGGGGTCCATATCCCGAATAGCTGGTTCGGTTCGAACGCGCATTGCCCACTTTAAAGCCCCAGCCTCTTCCAAAATCGAAGCCACGCGCTGGATTTCATCCAGCGACGAACGCAGACCGAAGAGCCGTTCAAGCTCCGCTCGTGTGCTTTCCCAGGTCTTTTCCAACTGGGATTCTTCCGCCGATTGGCTCCCTATCTGCTCAGAAATGAAACCGTGTAGCTCGTCGACAATGACACCACTACACCCTTGGAGACTCTTCAAAAGTTCATGGACTCGAAGTCTGGCATAGCCCAGGCGCCCTTTATCGACATGAGCGCTCAGGCTTGCAGCCACTTCCGATATGTAATCCTCGCCGCCATGAAAGAACTTCTCAGCAACGTTTCGACCAAATACCTCTGTGAGGCGGTCATGGAGAGCGGCATCAAACTCGGACTGGAGCCGATGCGTGTCCTCAACGATGACTTGAGCCTGAACGACACCACGGAACGCGATGTCAATGTCCAAACCGGCGGCTTCAAGGCCGAACTCAGTGGCCAGGGCATTCCACCGGGCAAGCAACACACGAACATCTTGGCGCCACGTAGTAAGGCGTTTGACAGTTTTCCAATCGTCAACAGATTTCGGAGCGGCCCCAAGAACCTTAACCGCCTGGACGAGCTTACGCGCCTCCCCTTTCCCGAAGGGCATCCCAAAAGCACTCTTGCCCGCAACTAGGCGCACCAACGCGTCATTGAAATCTTGGTTCGTCTCAGCTCCCGCTGGTAGTTCTACTGCCTTTGGCAGGAGTTCACGGCGGAGCTCTTCGAGCACTTTCAGTTCAGCGCAGACCTGCTGCAATGCCATCCATATGGGGTCGTCCGGCTGCACATGAGCCATCCGTTCGCGCAGGGTATTGACCCATTCCGGAGGGTTGGAGAGCTTTCGTCTAAGGGTATCCCGCTCATCGAGGAAAAATATGAGCGCCTGTGCCTTCTCAAAAGTTTCGATGCGGGCATCAACTAGCGGAAGCACACCTCCAGTGAGGACGCTGGCGTCAATCGCTTGGGCCTTAACGAGGTCACGATGAAGTCCAAGCACGACTTCCCAGCTAGGGAAGAGTAAGGGCGCCGGCAAAGTCGCGTTTATATACGCCAGGTCTACTCCGACCTTTATACGTGCCTGGCGTAGGACGCTGATATCGCCATCATCGAACGGGAGGGAGCCATCTGTGGAAGGAGGCGGCTCGTCATCGAACCAATCATGCTCCTCGGCCTGCTCGACAACGAGTTTCGCCATGTCCTCGGGCGTTACATCGCGTCCTTGGAACGAATATGTCTGCATATGCTTTTCCGCATATGCAGCGACGGATTGGTCGACGCGAGAAATCTTGGCGTGCAGCTGATTCAGTTTCTCTTCCGCGACCGCAATGGCACTTTCAGCGCGCGCGGGGTTAAGCGTGGCCACGCTAGTAGCTATGGTCTGAATAGCGTGCTCGAACTGCTTCATACCGTCGCGCTCGTCGGAGAGCAACGCGACACTCAGCGGGCGAATCCTTTCCGGCAACTTCTCTCGAAGAACAGCCAGTGCTGTCTCACTTTTCGCTGTGACCAAGACGCGCTTACCCTGTGCCAAGTAGTGCGAAACCACATTAGCAATCGTGTGGGTCTTTCCGGTTCCGGGTGGGCCTTGAACTACTACACCATCATTGTTCTCGAGCTTCTGTACGATGGACACCTGCTCATCGTTGTAGGGCATGGGGAAGTAAAGCTCAAACGCTCCAGCCGGACTGTCGCTCGACGACAGTCCTCGGAAGGGCTGCGCGGGCCGTGGCCTGACCGTCTCGTCCCCATGTTTCACAAAACTCTGGATAACTTCCGGCACCGTTGGGTTTGCTTCGATGTTCTTCTTGATGCGACGTACGTCCTCGAGGAATATGTCCCCTGAGCGCTTGCGCCCAAAAGCACCCAATTATTGGTTATTTTGAGATGCTCGTCTGGGGTCGGAGGGGCTAAATCGGCCGTTCGTTCCTCGTAAATGCCTGACGGGTCCAAATGACCGACGGCTGCTTTCAATACCCCTTCGTACGTTGAAGGTTCAAAAGGGTTAGGCCTATTTGCACCTGTGGCCGTGGTGCTTTTCCAGAATGCCTCAAGTGCAGAGACACCCGGGATGTCCATTTCCAAATAGCAATCGACCTCGAGGCGAGGCTCCGCGTCACGCGGTCGCACTTCCAACGCGAACGTTTTCGGGTTGAGAGTGACCTCGCATACCTGTACAAGCAACGGGTGGCGAAGCGTCGTTCCGAAACTTTGTTTTTTCCATGCCGCGTAGCCTATGCCCCACACGAGCTCAAGGGAGTTTCAGCTCCTTCTAGCGAAATGACTTGCTGTAGCGAGAACAACTGGTTGTAGCGGGAAATTAATCGACGACGAGGCCGTTCTGCCACCGCCCACGGCTCCCATTGGTTCTCTACGTACCAGTCGAACAGCTCCCTTATTTCTGGGTGGTCCTTTAATTCATGTCGTGCGACCTCTTGCTTACCCTCGTACTCCACGTATTCCGCCTTCAAGCCAGGCGATTTTTCCGGACTCTTCGGAAGCATGACCCACGGCTGGAGCTGTTCGCTCAGCGGCGGGGCTGAGATTTCCTGTAAGCGTGGCAGACTCAACCATATATCGTCATCATCCGCTTGCAGGTTGAATTCCAACTCCGGCAGCCCTTGCAGCTCATGCTGGTATGCAACGAAGTGGTCTGTAGGTACAGAAAACGCGGGCTTGCTCCTGAGCTTCTCCACCTGCTCGATATAGTCGAGCAGGTCAATAATGCGCTTCGATATCTCGTTCATTCCGTAGCCTCTTCTTTCTGCGTGCTCGAAGCCTTCGGAGGCTCCTCAGTTTCTTCCAGACCATTCTGCTTACAGTAATCAAACAGCAGCGTCTCGAGCATGTTTGTGAGGCTTCTGCGCTCCCTTGCTGCTGCAGCGTTCAGTAGCTCTTTAAAGCGTGGTGACACGCGGAAGCTCATCGCTACGTTTTTCCCAGCCGACATCACTTTACCCAATGGTCAGATTTGTATAGAGGAGCACTATACAGGAAGCAGCCCACACAAGACACATTTAGAAATGCCTGATTTCCCGGAAGGCATGCGAATGCGGCGGCTCAGTCGCTGGAACGCGCATTTTTCCTAGCCTTCTCGCGGCGCTGCATTCCGACAACAGTTCCGCGTTGCGTTTGGAAAGGTTACATTTTATGCTGTATAAAAAACCAGCTATGGAAATATGTAGATGACCGCTGCGGTGGACGACTTCTCTCTTCTCGTCGACTTGAAAGGTCCAGCCGACCTTATCGACGGACCTGCCTACAACCCGTCGCTGGTGGCCACCGACTCTAAGCTCGCAGAGGTCCTCGCCCCTTACCACTTCGACGAACCCTACCCTTGTGGCTTGGCATCTTGTCGCCAACCTCACCAACACGGTTACCTCGTTATCACGGTCGATGGGACTGAAACCAATGTCGGCCAGCACTGTGGAAAGACGATTTTTGGCGATGATTTCGAAATCAAGGCGAACACCCGAAGGAGGAGCGCGGACCGTAAATACCAGCTCGATATACTCCATCGGGCACTAGCCGACAAAAACAAGCATCTCGCCCGCACCGGCGAACTCTACAACCGCCGGTTTGGCACCAAGTGGGCAGAGGACGCCCTCAGACGGCTCAAGGAAGGCATCAGCCGCCCAGCCGCATCGAAGCTGCACGCTATGGCGGCGCGTGGTGAAACCTCTGTAGAGGATGTCAGGGAAGCGACTGCAGAGGAGAAAGAACGCCACAGGGCGATGGGCTCCGACTCCAAGCCTCTTCGCTATGTGACTGAAAAGTTGGGAGACCTGCAGGGAATCGCCTTTTTGACCTCCAGCCCTCACCAGGCGGCAACAGCGTGAAAGACAAAATTTATGAGCTTGGGCGCACTGATACAAGCAGCCTGAACCCAAGAAAGCTCAAAGAGTGGGTTTCGTGGGCGAATGATATTGAACGCAGCTTCGACGCCATCGAGGAAAGTCTAGCAGAAGCGCTCAGGTTCTTTTCTAAGGACAATCTCCTCCTCGTCCACAAGCTCGACGCCATCGAAACCCAAAGGAACTGACAGTCATCGCTGCATTGCGTTGATTCTGTCGGAAATCCACTTGCGCTCCCTGGTGACAAGTTCCATCCTGCAAGCGCGACATATACGTATGCCTCTGGAAGGGACTGTCCGGATGCAGCAGGCGGGAGGTCCGCTTCTGAGAGGTTCAGGTGCAGCCGAAAGTACTGAGCTGCCAGTCGCCTGCACAGTTCGTATCGTTCCCTTAACTCGACCTGACTTGGCCCGACAACGTAACGACCGTCAATGTCGCGAGCCAAAAACTTCAGTTGCTCCCCGGGAACCGCCCCCAAAAAGGAGTCCTGGGGAAATCGTCGGGAATTACTTCGTTGCAGAATCCGAGTTCTTCGTCAACGGTGCCAAACAAGGCAAGGACTTCATCCGTGACGTCAATTGCAGAGACGACTCCATTTGTCCTTCCCCACCGCTTCCAAAGGTCAGCCAAATCTCCTCCCAGCTCCTGACCCGGCATTCCAACAAGCCTGTACACATTTCGGCTGTACGTCACGCATGACCTCAGAACCTCATCAACAACGAAGATAGGCGAGCTGACACGGATGTTGTCCTCCGTCCGGCCTACCAGGTGACGTGACGGGTCGCCCTCCTGAAAATTTGCTTCAAGTACGCGCCACTCGAAGAAATTGTAGGTCGGTGGATGCAGCAGAATCATTGATTGTGGGCTTTCCATCTCATGGCCTCTCATCAGAAAGGCACACGATGGCAGACTTCAATAGGAAGGCTCAATCTATCAAATAGGAACCCTCCCTTCCTATTCCTTTCCTGCCCATCAAACCGGCCCGCTTCTCTCCGCTTACCCGTTGATACGGCAACCTTCTTGCTCCTCCCGTAGCTACACAGATTGCCAGACCTTGTCGAAAGCCGACTTGGCCTGGAGGCAATATTCGTAATTTAGGAGTAGAAATTGATAGGCAACAACAGCAGTAATGAAGAAATAGGTTCCCATGACACGCACGAGCAAGAGCACGAACACAGCATTGAATCGCCGGTCGAGCCTAAAGAGCAGCAGCCGTTGCTAAGGGCCCTGATAGCAAGAGCGGACAGGAACGGGGATACGATGCAGCGTCTTGCCGAGGTCCTTGGCGTGTCGTATGGGAGGCTAAATCAGTGGAGACGCCAAGACAGTCATATTGCCTACGCGCAAAGGTCAGTTCATGAGAATGCCGCTCGGTATCTCGGGATTCCGATTCCGACCAAAAAATTCCGCGCAGGGCTCTTGCTGACGCCTTCATCAAAAGGATGGTGACGGGTGTGTCGTGGGCAGATGTGCTTTACGCGCCTTTGGCCCCTCGCGCGGGGGCAAGCAATGGCGAACGCATAGGCTCAACGGAAAGCTACAACAGTTCATCGAGGCAATGCAACGTCTACGGCCTGACGCAGGATATCTTTCGATGTCGTCCAGGAATAGTAGCAGCGCAAAGTAGCCTTGCAACTGTCTCAGCAAGACACAATAGTTCTTGTATTTTCGGAACTAAGGCGCTCCATGGCGCGCTGGAATAATAATTCCTGAAATGCCGGAACCATCCGAGAAGCTCGCAAGAGTCTCGTGTTCACGGCTAATCGGCCGCCACAAAAAACGCGAGCGGATAGTCAAGAAACTGTTAATGCACATACGCTCAACGGGTCCAGGCAACGAGTAAAGGGAACTGGTCACTGTCAAGTCCTGTTGGCGAACGCGCCAATGCCATGTACGTCCTGCCACCAGCGGAGCCTATTTCCACCGACGGTTCACTGCTTCAAGTATCCTGGCGCCCAATTTGGCCGAAGCGGTTCGCGGCCGGAAAGAAAAGCAAGCCCAAAAAAGCCGATACTCGGCGACAAAACCGACTACCTCGGCTTTCTCGTATTCCCAAGCACGTAGGCCTACGTCAAACTTACGACTTCATCATCCACCGGAGCAGCAACCATGCCCTTGCTTGTAGCGCTCGATGAATGTAATTGCGCCTTGACTCACATAGAGCGGTGCGCCCAGCTCGGATTGCAGTATCCCCAAATTGGCGAAGCTGTACTCCTGTCTATTTTGGCCAAATGCTACGAATTGGACGAAACGATTGGTGGTATATGCTCTTCAGAATCCCAGATAGGAAATTACGCTGAGCCTAAGCTCATATCATCAAATGAGACCTGAGCTTCCGACTGTGCTTTGAGCATTCCTTGCAGTTCAAAGAACGACCTGTTTGTTGGCCGCAGAACGATTGAACCGTCCGGCATTGCTGTTACTATAAATCGGACGTTCGCCGAAAGGCCCAATTTGTTCCTGAGCTTTGCGGGGATGGTGATTCGTCCATCGGCAGACAGAACTACGTGGTTCATCTCGACCCTCCTTTATTCCGGCGAAGCTGAGCACTTCTGGTCAATGTAGCACTACGGCTGCGTATATCAGGATAGATGCGACTGGATGGTGCGATTAATACGGGGACGCCTCTATAAAAAAGCTTCTCCAAATCCATATCCGGCGCATCCAAACCGTATGATAGTTTGATTGCGCCCTTCAAAACACCATATCTTGTTCTCGGTACCGCTCGTGTTTCCGGAACCAGCTTGGCAACGGGTCACCCATGGCGCGTAAGAATAACTTCGTCCTCGATGCCGTCCTCCAAGTCCTTCAGAAGACGAAAAAGCAACACTTATGCTTGCTCAATATCGACCGCTTTCATACCACACTCCCCTACCTGCTATTGATTTCACCTCGAACTTGTCCAGGGCACACTTCGCTTCTTTATACAGTCATCCCGTGAAGTACGGAATCATGAGTATAGACGCGCTGCACTCAGCTTATCCTGCTACTTCACGACTTACTTGTACATCGCTTCCACGAACAAAGCACAATTACTTCAGGACTGTTTGTACAGTGCAGATTTACAGCGCTTTGAACTACTGTTGAAAATCAATCGGTTAGGGCACCCTGCAGCTTCACGAGTTACTTGTACGGCTACACCTGCGGCGTCAGGCGTGTACGGCCCCGGCGACGCAGCTCATGGCGCAGATGCGGACAGCGTGGATTGACCATCCACGGATTTCTGGCGGTATCGTCGCGCGGATCAAGAAATTGAAAATGTGCCGTCGCCTGGGCGACCAATTGAACCAATGCGCCGCCTCGATTGAAAGAAAGATAACTCCCAAGATCATCTTCAATAACTTCAAGGCTATAGTTTCTATCCGGATAACCGGCATCAAGCACCTGCCGCATGGCGGCCTCACGGGTTTGTGCCAGCGTCCCGATGACCCGTGATTGCGCCTGCTGCAAGGTGTCATGCACCACGCGGTCATGCGCCGCATAATGGCGCGCCAACGTACCCCACGCCTGTGCATCCAGGGTTTTGCCGGCAGCCATCGCAGCGGCCGCATAAGCCGTTCCGTGCGACGGACCAAACATCATGGCAATCAAATAGGCCGGCGGATTTCCCTGCAGCAATCGCTCAGCCTCGTGGCCACCAAACAGCGCCCACGAGCCCAGGGTTACCAGATGCGCCATGGCGACCTGATGACCGACATGGGCACGATTGATGAATGCCGAAAGATTGAAAGCCCGGGCCTGAACCAGTGCACCGCTGTAAGCCGCCGCATCCAGGGCGTGGGTCTGACCGGCGCGTGCCCCGACCACCTGGCCCACACCGAAATAGCGCACCATCGCCAACGCCATCACGCCCATCAGCAACAAACCCAGCACCATGGCCTGGCCGCGCTGCCGTGGGCAACCGCATGACGACGATACAAACCCGGGGCTCGCCACGACTACTGACCTGTACCGGCATTGCCGGTGAACGACTTCAGGGTTTTCGCTGCCGTCTGTGCCGCAGCGGCCTGAGCGGCCGTTTGAGCCATTTGCGATTCAGCGGTACCGTCTTCACCCGCAAGCTCTTTGGCCATGGCTGCGGTCTGGGAACGCACAACCTGTCCGAACGTTTGGTAAACGGCAATCGCCGCAACAGCAACCAGCGCAACGACAATGATGTACTCGGTCATGGCCTGGCCCGTTTGACGCGCTTTGCTTTGAGTCTCTTTCATGCTTCCCCTTTTAACGATCACAAAAACAACGTGATCAGTGTGGGTGCAGATGAAATGTCGAACAATTCGCAAAAGCCGTGCTGGCCAAATTTGCGCAGCATAAAACCAAATAACTTCAGGCAATAAGCTTACTTTCAAGACCAAATAACGCCTGCAAAATAAACGCCACAGGCACAACCCTCAATTGCGCCTGCCGCCCCGGTCAGGTATAACTGCGGGCTAATTCGACGTTAACCCCAACAGGAACCCTTCCAGCCCAATGCGCAAGAATCTGCCCGTTACCAACATCGAAACCGTTGTTCGCGAAGATCAGTACCTCATTTCGAAAACCGACATGAAGGGCAAAATCATTTATGCGAACCCGGCTTTCATCGAGGTCAGCGGGTACAGCCGCGACGAACTGCTGGGCAAGCCGCACAACCTTATCCGGCACCCCGACATGCCGCCCGAGGCCTTTGCTGACTTGTGGGACACCCTTAAAGAAGGAAAGCCGTGGCTGGGCGTCGTCAAGAACCGGCGCAAAGACGGAAGCTACTACTGGGTGCTGGCCAATGCCTACCCTGTCGTTGAAGATGGCAAGGTCACCTGCACTGGCATCCGTTCGTGTCAAGCCCTCACGCGAACAGATCGAAGCCGCAGAAGCCTTCTATGCCGAGCTTAACGCCGGGCGTGTACGCGGCTACACCGTCAAAGGCGGTCAGGTCGTGCGCAAAGGCTGGCGACGTCTGTTTGACTACGTCGCCATGCCATTTCAGAAAACACTACGGGCCAGCCTGCTGCGCATGGCCACGCTGGGTGCAGGCGCAATCGCCCTGGGCGCCTGGTATGCCGCCACGGGTGGCGTGCCTTCCAGTCAGGCCTGGATCGCATGGCCAGCCATCGGCTTGCTTACGGCCGGGATGCTGGGTTACGGATGGATCGTGGCACAACGCGTCATCTCGTCGCTGGATGACGCCGCCCGGGTAGCGCGCCAGATTTCTGCCGGCAACCTGACCCTGGAACTGCACCAGGGTGAAAGCGCCGAAGTCAACAACCTGAACTTCTACCTCGACATCATGCGCAAGAGCCTGATATCGATTGCCCACGACGTCGAAGTGGGGGTTCACGCCACTCACCACACCGCGCAGGTTCTTTACGCCAACAATACCCACCTGTCGGCACGTACCGACGACAACGCCGCATCGCTGCAGGAAACGGCAGCCGCCATGGAAGAGCTTACGGTAACAGTCAAGCAAAATACCGACAACGCGCATCTGGCCAACCGCCTGGCCGACGAAAGCATGCGCATTGCCCAGCGCGGCGGTGAAGTCGTGAGCGACGTGGTGGAAACCATGGATGGCATCAAGGAAAGCTCGAGCAAGATTTCCGACATCGTGACGCTTATCGAAGGCATTGCTTTCCAGACCAATATTCTGGCACTGAACGCTGCGGTTGAATCTGCACGGGCTGGCGAAGCCGGCAAAAGCTTCGCCGTCGTGGCCGGTGAAGTACGCAATCTCGCACTTAAGAGTTCCCAGGCTGCCAAAGAAGTCAAAAATCTTATCGATGAATCAAACTCGCGTATCGCTGCCGGCTCCGAACAGGTCGCTCGTGCCGGTGCCACCATGGAAGAAATCGTCAACTCGGTACGTCGCGTTACCGATGTCATGGGCGAAATCTCAACAGCCTCCGAAGAACAGACCACCGGCCTGACCGAAATCAATCAGGCCGTTTCCCTCATGGAAACAGTGACCTCCCAAAACGCCGCCATGGTCCAGGATCTCGGGCAGACCGTACGCACGCTGTCGGCCGAGGCCGAGAACCTTGAAGTCGCCATCGCCGTACTGAACACCGGTGTCGGAAAACATGGGCGCCCTGCCCGTGTTGGCTCGGACGAACCGCGTCTGCAAAGCTGATCACCACGGCAACGCTACAATAAAGGGGCCACCTTCCAGGGTGGCCCCTGTTTTACGGAGCCGACGTGAGCGTACCTATTTTTGACAGTTTCCTGACAACCACTGAAATCATTCGTACCTTCGACGACACCGCCGTCATCCAGGCCATGCTTGACTTCGAGGCCGCGCTGGCGCGCGCCCAGGCCGCCCAAGGGCTCATTCCCGGCCCGGCTGCGCAACTGATCGAACAACATTGCAAAGCCAGTCTTTACGATACCGACGCCATCATCGTGGCTGCACGACGCGCCGGCAGCATGGCCATCCCTTTGGTCAAAGCCCTGACTCAAGCCGTTGCCGCCAACGACGCTGAAGCCGCCAGCAAGGTGCATTGGGGCAGCACCAGCCAGGACGTCATTGATACCGGTACGGTTCTGGTCACCCGTGACGCCCTCGCGCTCATCAACGACACACTGGACGCTTTGTGCCGACAATTGCTGGTGCTGGCTGAACAGCATCTGCAAACGCCGGTTCTGGCACGCACACTGATGCAACCCGCCCAGGTCACCAGTCTGGGTTTCAAATTCGCCAACTGGGCAGCACCACTGATACGCAGCAAGCAGCAGCTCAAGACCTTGGCACGTAACGCCTTGCAACTGCAGCTGGGCGGCGCTGTCGGCACGCTGGCTGTCATGGGTGAGCAAGGTCCTGCCGTAGCTCGTCGAGTTGCCGCAGACCTGGGTTTGGCGATTAACGACGGGAACTGGCATACGCAACGCGATGACTGGGTACGACTTGGGCTGGAAGTGGCCATTCTGACCGGTAGTCTGGGAAAAATCGCCACCGACCTCAGTCTGATGGCACAAGGCGAAATTGCCGAACTGGCCGAACCCTCCGGACAGGGTCGCGGGGGCTCAACAGCCATGCCGCACAAGCGCAACCCCGTATCTTCCATGATCGCACTGGCCGCCGCCGCACGCACCCTCAACGCGCAGCGGGCTTGCTGGCCAATATGGGGCAGGAGCACGAACGCGGCTTGGGCAACTGGCAGGCCGAACTGGCCGAGTGGCCAGGCCTGTTCATGAGTGCCCACGGCGCGCTCACCGCACTTCTGGAAGCCATGAATGGCCTGGTCATTGATACCGCACGTATGCGTCAGAACATTGACAACCTGCACGGCCTGATTTTTGCGGAAGCCGTTTCCATTTATCTGGCGAGCGCCATCGGCCGGCCGGCCGCACACCACCTGATGGAAACACTGACAGCCCGCGCCGTCGCCGAGAAAACCCATTTGTCCATTGTGGTTCGTCAGGCCATCGGCGCAGATGACCGCTTGCGCAACCAGCTTGATCTGGAACACATCGATGCCTTGTTCGACCCCGTCGCCGCAACACGCAACGGCCATCAGATTGCAGAGAAACTTGTCTCGCAGTTGCGGCAGGCGCTCGAAAACACTTCTTAAGGCGCCACAGGCTAACCTCAAGGGGCTTGTGCGCACCCTGATAACAACCAGCCACAACACACAACACTCCTACGGAAACCACCATGACTTTTGATGCCACCAACCATGACTTTGAACGCGGTCTCAAGAATCGCCGGGAAATCCTGGGCGATGCCTGGGTCGACCGCTCGCTCGACCGCGCCACCAATTTCAATGCCGAATTTCAGGAACTGATCACGCGTTTTGCCTGGAATGAAATCTGGGGACGCCCCGGGCTGGAAAAGAAAACACGCCGCGCCATGGTGCTTGCCATCACCATGGCGCTGGGGCGCTGGGAAGAGTTCGAACTGCACGTACGCGCCGCACTGGCGGGTGGTAGCCCCGACACCCGGCTGACACCCGATGAACTGAAAGAAATCCTGATCCAGACCGCGATTTATGCGGGCGTACCCGCCGCCAATACCGGATTCACGCACGCCCAGGCCATTCTGAAAGAAATCGGGGCCGATATCGGTTACACCCTGAGCCCGCTACAGCCGGATCACACCTGCCATCCCGGCATTGGCCATGAACGCGTCACTCAAAGCAAGCCGGGACTGCACTACACCCTGCGCCCCGCACGTAATGGTCAGGCGCGCCAAACCATCGTACTCAGCCACGCCCTGGGCTGTGATCTGACCATGTGGGACCGTCTGGCCAATGTGCTGGCAGCAGAGTTCAACGTGGTCTGCTATGACCACCGCGGGCATGGTGCTTCTGATGCGCCTGCACAGATGTACACCATGGCCGATCTGTCCGACGATGCGGCCCGCTTGATCCGCGAGCTGGACTGCGGCCCGGTGATCTGGATCGGTCTGTCGATGGGTGGCATGGTTGGGCAGGAACTGGCGATTCGCTACCCGGAACTGATCAGCAAACTGGTTATCGCCAACTCAACGTCAGCATACCCCGACGCGGTTCGCGAAGTATGGCAGCAGCGCATTGCGACGGTACAGGCCAACGGCATCGAAGTCATTGCCGATGCGGTCATGGAACGCTATTTTCACGCCGGATTCCGTGCCGAACGCCCGGCAACCGTCGCTTCGTTCCGTCGTCGCCTGGTCACCACCGACCCGGAAGGCTATGTCGGTTGCTGCAATGCCGTCGGTACCGTCGACACGACAGCGCGTTTGCCGCAAGTCAAGGTTCCGACGCTGGTCATTGCCGGCGAGCTTGATCAAGGGGCACCGGTTTCCATGTCGGAAACCATGGTTGCGCAAATTCCCGGCGCGAAACTGGCCGTACTGGCCGGCGCATCGCACCTGGCGGTTGCCGAACAACCCCATGCCTTCATCGAGACCGTGCAACAGTTTTTGAACGGTTGACCCCGCGCAAAATCTTCATGAACGCCTGAAGGGCCGGGCTGGAAAGCGCATCCGAGCGATGCAGCAACCCTACCGGCTCTTCAGTACCCTCAAAGCCCAGTGGCAATGCCACCAGCAACCCACGGGCCAGATCATCCTGTACGGCTCCTGTCGATGCAAACCAGACCGCATCCGACTGCATCACCACCAAACGCGCCACTGACACCGAAAGCGTCTCCAGGCAATTGTCCGGCAACGCCCTGCCCCTGGCCTTGAACCAGTTATCCGTATTGTGACGCGGCACGGTGCCTGAAGCCGACACCACCAGCGGAAACGACAGCACATGAGCCAACGATACTTCGGTGTGAAGCAGACTGTGCTCTGGCCTGACCACGGCCACCAGCGGCTCGACATACAGCAACTCGAACGATAGTCCAACCATCAGCTGAGGGTCAGCCATCCGGCCAACCGCAACGTTGGTTTCACCCGCCTTGAGCTTTTCAAGCAACCGGTTATTCGTTGCAATATCGGCCTGCACACGCACGTGTGGATACTGTTCACGAAACAGCGTCAACGCCAGGGGAAGAATGTCTGGCGCAACAGTGGGCAGCGCTGATACGACCAACGTTTCGTGTCGGGTTTCCCCCTTTTGACAGGGCTCGTGCCGCATCATCAAGTGCTTCGGTAACAGACAGGGCATGCGCCAGAAAATGCTCGCCATCGGTTGTGAGACGCGCCCCGAAACGCCCGCGCACAACCAGTTGCTGACCCGCCATCTGTTCCAGTTCGGTCAGTGTTTTTGATACTGCCGGCTGACTGAGATTCAAGCGTTCTGCCGCCTTGCCAAGATTCTGCTCTTGGGCAACCGTGACAAAACACTGCAGATGACGCAGCCTGACCCGATTCAAAAAGTGCTCTTTTTCCATAACCCAAGGTTATCAAACAAGATGCATTAATTCAATTTACTTCACGAATACCCAAGGCTATGATGCCTGCACTGAGCTGCCTTGCATGCCAGACAGAATATAGGAGATCCCCCATGACAACCCCCATCGACCAGTTCGGCGAGTTCCTGCAACGTGACCGCACCTGGCATCCGCCCGCTTTCACACAAGGCTACAAAACCAGCATTCTGCGTTCGCCGCAAAAATCCCTGATTTCCATCCAGAACGACTTGTCAGACATCACTGGCCCGTTGTTCTCGCGCGATGAGCTGGGCCCGCTGGACAATGACCTGATCATGAATTACGCCAAAAGCGGCCTGCCCATTGGCGAGCGCATTCTGGTGCACGGTTACCTGCGCGACGAAAACGGTCGCCCCGTGCCCAATGCCCTGATCGAGGTCTGGCAAGCCAACGCCTCGGGGCGTTATCGTCACAAGAATGATAAATACATTGCGCCCATCGACCCCAATTTTGGTGGCTGTGGCCGCGTCATGACCGACGAAAACGGTTATTACTTTTATCGCACCATCAAGCCCGGTCCCTACCCATGGCGCAACGGTATCAACGACTGGCGCCCGGCCCACATCCACTACTCGATTTTCGGCACCGGCTTTGCCCAGCGCCTGATCACACAAATGTATTTTGAAGGTGACCCGCTCATTCCGGGCTGCCCCATCGTTCGCTCCATTCCCAGCGAAGAAGCCGTTCGCGGCCTGATCGCTCAAATGGACCGTGGTGCATTCGTGGCTCTCGACAGCATGGCCTACCGCTTTGACATCACCATCCGCGGCTCGCGTGCCACCTTGTTCGAAAACTACATTCAGGGAGCCAAATAATGAACCCTAACACCCCCGTTTACCTGAAAGAAACCGCATCACAAACTGCGGGTCCCTACGTTCATATCGGTCTGGCTCCAAAACAGGCCGGCTTCGACATTTTCGAAAAGAACTTCGGCAATGTGCTGGTCACGCCGGAAACCAAAGGTGAGCGCATCCGCATCGAAGGTCGTGTCTTCGACGGCAGCGGTCATATGGTCAAAGACGTGCTGATCGAATCCTGGCAGGCCAACGCTGCCGGTCGCTATAACCACCCTGCCGACAAGCAGGCCGACAAACCCATCGATCCAACCTTTCGTGGCTGGGGGCGTGCGGCCTCCGATTTTGACACCGGGGTGTACTTTTTCGAAACTGTCAAGCCGGGCTCCGTCACCGGTCGCCATGGCAAACCCATGGCACCCCATATCAACCTCTGGATTGTCGCCCGCGGTATCAATATCGGTTTGCAAACACGCATGTACTTCTCGGACGAAGAACAGGCGAATGCGGCAGACCCGGTACTGAACGGTATCGAATGGGAACAACGTCGCCAGACGCTGGTCGCCCAACGCACCGAGCGCAATGGCCAGACGGTCTACACCTTTGACATTCACCTGCAAGGCCCGAACGAAACGGTGTTTTTCGACGCCTGATCGCGACCTGTTCACGGCATGCCCGTCCTGGGGCATGCCCTCTGGCCCACGATCCTTTCAGCCAAATGACTTGCAAACGCCCGGTAATGCCGGGCGTTTGCATGAGCCCGCCAGTGAGCCCGCAATGATGCGTTCCGCGCGAGATACGGTCAATGTGCAGCGCCCAGCAGCGCATTGATACGCGAAGCAGCCGCCAGCAGCTTGGGCAAACAGACATCAAGTACATGACTGGCACTGGCCTTGTCAGCCGAGCCGCTGACATTGATGGCCGCCACTACCCGGCCGTTAATATCCCGAATCGGTGCCGCGACGGACACCAGACCGGGCTCAAGCTCTTCACGCACCAGACACCACCCTTGCGCCCTGACCTGCATCAGTACGTCGCGCAACCGGTCATGATCCACAATGGTTTGCGGCGTGTACGCCGTCAAGGTCATTTCAGACAAGCGCTGTTCAAGCTGGACATCAGGCAAACCCGCCAGCAAAACCCGCCCCATCGACGAGCAGTGAGCCGGCAAGCGACTGCCCACCCCCAGATTGATGGACATGATCTTGTGCGCAGGCACCCGCACCACGTACACCACCTCATTCCCGTCAAGCACGGCAGCGGAACTGGACTGACGCAGTTGCTCGACCAGCGACTCCATGACGGGCTGCGCCTGCGTCCAGAACGGTTGTGATGTGAGATAGGCAAAACCCAGCTCTAGCACCTTGGGGGTCAAACGAAACAACCGGCCTTCATTGGTAACGTAGCCCAACGCCAGCAACGTCAGCAAGATACGACGCGCTCCGGCTCGTGTCAGCCCGGTATTGGCCGCCACCTCAGACAAGGTTTGTGCCGGTGTTTGCGCACCGAAACTTCGCAACACCGCCAGACCACGCGCAAAGGACTGCACATAGGCGTCCCCTGGACGCGGTACTGAATCGTCGGAACGGGCAGACAATTCGTCTTGAACGATAGATAAGGCCGCATCCGGCGTGTTGGCCAAAACCTTGGCTGACGGCTCGCGAGACGGCTTCTTTGTCTTGACCTCGGGCGCTACCGGGCCCGATTGTCGAGAAGTGATGCGTTCAGGCTTGAACCAGGAATGAGTCATGATGTGGTGGCCACTTGTGCGACGTGCGTTGACAAGCCCGCCCAGCCTGATTAAGCTAGACCTGCTCGTTCTATATGCGAATAAATGTTCACTATAAGAACAAATTCGAAATTTTTCAACGAAATGTTCGTACGGAAAACATGATCAATAAAATCTCTCCCTCAGTTGAAGCCGCGCTGTCCGGTATTCACGACGGTGCCACCGTCATGATCGGCGGGTTTGGCGGCGCTGGTCAGCCCGCCGAACTGATCGATGGCCTGATTGCCCAAGGTGCCAAAGACCTGGTTATCGTCAACAACAATGCGGGCAATGCCGAAATTGGCCTGGCTGCGCTGCTCAAGACCGGACGTGTACGCAAAATCATCTGCTCGTTCCCCCGGCAGGCCGACTCTTACGTGTTCGACGAGTTGTACCACTCAAAGAAAATCGAGCTTGAACTGGTTCCGCAAGGCAACCTGGCCGAACGCATCCGCGCAGCGGGTGCCGGTATCGGGGCATTTTTCACCCCCACCGGTTTTGGTACCGAACTGGCCCAAGGCAAAGAAACACGCGAGATCAATGGCCGTCAATACGTGCTTGAATATCCCATCTTTGCAGACTTCGCCCTCATCAAGGCTGAAACGGGCGACCGCTGGGGCAACCTCACTTACCGCAAAACCGCACGTAACTTCGGTCCCATCATGGCCACTGCCGCCAAGTGCACCATTGCTTCAGTCCATGAAATTGCCGAACTGGGTGAAATAGATCCCGAGACTGTCGTTACCCCCGGCATTTTCGTCAAACACATTGTCAAAGTCCCCCGCACGGCCACCGGCCCGGCTGGTTTCAAAACAGCTTAAGGACCAAAAATGAGCGAACAAAATACGATTCCAACCTGGACCCGCGACCAGATGGCGGCACGCGTTGCTGCCGACATCCCTGACGGCGCCGTTGTTAACCTGGGTATCGGGCTGCCCACCAAAGTGGCCAACCATCTGCCCAGCGACCGCGAAGTCATCCTGCACAGCGAAAACGGCGTCATCGGCATGGGCCCGGCGCCGGCAAAAGGCGAAGAAGACTACGACCTCATCAATGCCGGCAAACAGCCTGTCACGCTGCTGCCGGGCGGGTGCTACTTTCACCACGCCGACAGCTTTGCCATGATGCGCGGTGGCCACCTTGACGTGTGCGTACTGGGGGCTTTTCAGGTGTCGGTCAGTGGTGACCTGGCCAACTGGAGCACCGGTGCACCCGATGCCATCCCGGCTGTTGGCGGCGCAATGGATCTGGCCATTGGTGCCAAGAAAACCTATGTCATGATGGAACTGCGCACCAAAACAGGCGAATCCAAACTGGTCGACCAGTGCTCTTACCCGCTAACCGGTATCGGCTGCGTGAGCCGCGTTTACACTGACGTTGCAGTATTCGATCTGGGTGCCGGCGGCGCGCAGGTTATTGATGTTGTCGATGGCCTGTCATTCGCCGACCTGCAAGCGCTGACGCCTGTAAAACTGACCGACGCCCGCGGTTAACAGAACAGGAACATCTGCCTGTGGGCTGATGTTCCTGAAGCGGTGCAGCCTTCAAGGGTTGTGTTTCATCAACCGGCATGTCTCGGGAGTCAGGCCAATTCCATTATGGTCGCGGCCTGATTCCTGAATTCTTTAGGCGAAACCCCTACATGCCGCTTGAAGAAGCGGGTGAAATATGCGGGGTCAGTAAAACCCAGGGCGTCCGACACAACACTGATCGTCATTGTGGTGTAAACCAGTTCACGCTTGGCCGCCAGTACAATGCGCTGATGAATCAGTTCAAGCGCTGTCTGGCCGGTCGCCTTGCGACACAAAATATTCAGGTAGGCGGCAGTAATGCCGATTTTTTTAGCGTAAAGCTCAACTGCCCAACCCTGGGCGTAGTGCTGCTCGACCAATTGCGAAAACTGCCTGAAATATGTCCGGCCCTGATCCTCGGGGCGTACCGGTGCGCGATGAACCGTCGACATCTGCCGGCTGATCCACACAAAAATACATTGCAGCAACGCTGTCATCAAGGCATCGCGATGCGCAACATTGCCACGATACTCAACATCAAGTCGTACAAACGCACTGTCGACGTAATCGTCAAGGTCAGTCTCCAGTGTAAAAATCTGCGGCGTCAGCAAGCCGCTGTCGATGGGCCCCAGCCCTGAGACCAGGGCATCGACCAACGGGTGAGCCAGGGTCACCACATGACCATGTGCCCCCGGGTCGAAGCGAAAGCCGTGCACACACATCTGGGGGACCAGAACCAATTGCCCGGATTGCATGGCATGCTCTTGCTCATCGAGCACCACCCGCGCCGTTCCCCTTTCAAATACAACAACTGAAACAAGCCATGATGCTGGTGAATCTTGATTTCCCAATCGTGCAAGCGACTGCGTTCAACAATCAGTTCGCAGTGCACCAGATCCGGGGTTGGCCATTGCTCGCGTTCGCCGTACAACTGATAGACAGGGATACGCGGCCCGGAACGCGATGTTGAACGATTGCTCTTAGCCATGACAGGTATCGCAATTATTGCAATAACATACCTAGGGACAACCCTAACGTTCGTTATATTTCAATGAATTACGATTAAGAAAAATTAATCGAGTTTCCAAAAGTACAATTATTGCATGAATTAGTCCATTCCATAAAAATCCGTTCAGGCGCACCATAGCGTTCATCCCGAACACCCTTCAATCGAAATCGGGCACAAACAAGGAGCTCTCCATGAAAACACAAGTCGCGATTATCGGTGCCGGCCCTTCCGGCCTGCTTCTGGGCCAATTGCTGCACCTGCAGGGCATTGAAACCGTCATCCTTGAACGTAAAACCCCGGAATATGTCCTCAGCCGTATCCGTGCCGGCGTGCTTGAACAAGGGCTGGTTGACTTGCTGCGCGAAGCAAAAGTTGCCGATCGCATGGATCGTGAAGGCCTGGTCCACGAAGGGACTGCATTCAGTTTCAACAACCAGTTGCGCCGCATCAACTTCAAGAAATACGCTGACGGTCAAACCGTCATGGTTTACGGCCAGACCGAGGTTACGCAAGACCTGATGGAAGCCCGTAAAGCCACCGGCGGCATCACTATTTATGAAGCAGAAGACGTCAAGCTGCACGATTTTTACACCGACAAGCCTCGCGTCACATTCGTCAAAGACGGCGAAACCGTCGAACTTGAATGCGACTATATTGCCGGCTGTGACGGCTTCCATGGCGTTTCGCGCCAATCCGTCCCTGCCGACCAGATCCAGACCTTCGAACGGGTTTACCCATTCGGCTGGCTCGGCATCCTGTCACGCACACCACCCGTTGACGAAGAACTCATCTACGCCAGTCACGAGCGCGGTTTTGCGCTGTGCAGCCAGCGCAATGCAAACCTCAGCCGCTACTACGTGCAGGTCTCTTTGGACGACAAGATCGAAGACTGGTCAGACGAGCGTTTCTGGGACGAACTGAAAGCGCGCCTGCCCGAAGATGTTGCAGCACGCCTGGTCACCGGCCCGTCTATTGAAAAGAGCATTGCGCCGTTGCGCAGTTTCGTAACAGAACCCATGACCTACGGTCGCCTGTTCCTGGTCGGTGACGCAGCACACATTGTGCCGCCAACCGGTGCAAAAGGCCTTAATCTGGCCGCCAGCGACGTATCGACCCTGTACCGCATTCTGACGAAAGTCTTCAAGGAAGGCCGCGCCGACCTGACGGCCAAATATTCTGAAATCGCACTGCGTCGTATCTGGAAAGCAGAACGCTTCTCGTGGTGGATGACCTCGATGCTGCACAAGTTCTCGGACGATGCCTTCGGCAAACGCATGCAACTGGCTGAACTTGAGTACTACACCACGTCGGAAGCCGGCTTGCGCAACATTGCCGAAAACTACGTTGGCCTGCCGTACGAACCGATTGAATAACACGATTAACACACAGCCGGGCCATACGCCGGCTATCGCAAGCAGGTAAATACAAACCCCGCTGTTTTGCAACGGGGTTTGTTGAATGTAAAAAGAGGCCAAATCAGCTTGGCCCCTTTTACATGATACGAGTACAAATTAACAATTCCTCGCCCATGCAGACCCGGTTGATTTTGATCTGCATGAACCAATTACCGCTGTACGTCGCAGCCCGGATTATTTCTGGGCAGCGTAGCGCGCAGCGCTTTCGGAAATTTCCTTACGGGCCGCCTCGGCACCGTCCCAGCCCTTGACCTTGACCCATTTGCCTTTTTCGAGATCTTTGTAGTGCTCAAAAAAGTGCTGGATACGGGCCAGATCTTCCTGAGGCAGATCTTCCGGGGTCTGGATATGGCGGTAAGGC
The DNA here is from genome assembly GCF_030344915.1 of Neopusillimonas aromaticivorans. GTDB lineage: Bacteria > Pseudomonadota > Gammaproteobacteria > Burkholderiales > Burkholderiaceae_B > Neopusillimonas > Neopusillimonas aromaticivorans. The sequence goes on from NZ_CP128233.1 coordinate 84,601, forward strand.
GGGTACAGCTTGTCGACGGGAACCGCCAGCAACTTGGCATCGCCACCGGCCTCATCATCCATATTCAGAACGCCAATGGCGCGGCAACGAATCACCGCACCGATCTGGATAGGGAACGGTGCCACCACCAGAACATCAACCGGATCGCCATCATCAGAAATTGTTTGGGGAATATAGCCATAATTCGCCGGATAGTGCATGGCAGTCAACATGAAGCGATCAACGAAGACCGCCCCTGAGTCCTTGTCAACCTCATACTTGACCGGGTCGGCGTTCATGGGGATTTCAATAATGACATTGAATTCGTCAGGCAACTTCGAGCCCGCTGGCACACGATCTAAACTCATGATTTCAAACCTCTGGGATGGAAAATAAACTTAAAACAAAAAATCAACGGTGCTCGCCACCCTTGGGCCGATCAGACGTTTGTGACACATCGACACCAGGAATGGGCGCACTATCAAAATACTCATCAAATTCAGTAATCGGGGCCGCTGGACGGCCCTCGGGACGACTGACTGTCGTGCCTGCAGGAGCAGCTGCAGTTGACTCATCGAAATAATCGGCAGCACTGGCAGCTTGCGGCACCGCTGAAACGGTCTCTGCAACCGGGTTAACGGCATCAAGATCGTCAATCGCCAAGCGCTCGGGATCTGCACGAGTGTCGGCTGCAGGCAACACCGAACTGGACTGCAAGGCAGGCAACAAACCGGTTACCCCCGACGCCAGACGCCAATACTTTCGGGCTTCATCGGTTCGACCGAGACGATCATACAAGTTGCCCAGCAGCGCATAGCCGTGAACATCGCCCTGCAAGGAAACACTGCGCTGCAGGTAGCGCTCACCTGGCCCCCACAACTGCCCGACAAGGCAAAGCTGGCCCAGTGCCGCAAGCAAAGCCGCATTGTCCGGATCTGTCTTGAGCCAGGTTTCGGCCTTGTTGATACGCCGGCTGACCTGTTCTGCGGGCGACTGCGCATAGGCATTCAGCAAACGCGCATCCAGCCGGACATTCAAAGACGCTTCGAGAATCTTGCCGGCCTCGTCATCGTGCCCTGCCAGTTGCTGAACATGAGCTGCCGCCAAGGCCACTTCCGGCAATACCTTTTCTTCAGATTTCAACTCTCCCCACAGGGCACGAAAACCCTCGGCACCACCCGCCCTCAAACGTTCAGACGCCGACTGCGCGATAAGCGGCAAGGCGTGCTCACGATCAATGGCATTACGCCGCATCAACTGGCGAGTCAGTTCGAAGGTCTGGTCAGCGTTCCCCAGTTGCTGGTGCGCCTTGAGCAAGAGACGCGTGGCATTCGCCCGCTTTGCACTGCCATCATGCAAGGGCTGCAATAGTGCCAAAGCCTCTTGGGCCCGATTTTGGTCGAGATACATTTCGGCAACAGCCGTTGCCCAGACGTCCTTGAGACCCGCATCAGTCGCTGCAGCGGCACGCGCCAGCGCCAGCGCTTCGTCGCGTCGCGCCAATTCACCTTCGTGGTGACAGGCCCGCGCCAACGCAAGGCCCGCCAGGACGCGCGTGTTAACCGATTTGGTTCGTCCCAGCAAGCGGGACAGTTCCTGCTCGGCTTGCGCGTAGCGACCCTCAAGCACAAGCAACCAGCCTTTTTCAAGCTGCTCATGGTCACGCTTGCGTGCCCGCAAACCACGCCAGGACCGGAACCGCTCGGGACCCGAAGTAATAAACACCATGACGCGGATGATCGCATACAAAATCACAAAGCCTGCGACCAGCAACAAGACGGCCAGCGTAAGCGACAGTTCGATTCGCCAGGGCTGGGCAACAATCAGGACATTACCGCTGTGCTCTTTAAGCACAACCCCAAGTCCAACCGCCAGCGCCAGAACAACCAGTGTCCAGAACCATGTCCTCATGCCTTACCCCCGAACAACGGCAGCTTTGGCCGCACTGATGGTTGACACGACACCCGCAGATGATAATGACGGTGAGCCCGGCGACCCGCTGCCCTGAACAGCCGGAGCCGTGGCAGGCTCAGGCGCTGCACCGGATGCGGGCGCGGCTTGTTCTGCCGATACAGCATCGGGTGCCGATGCGGGTACCGGAGCAGATGCCGCCGGAGACGATTCGGGCGTGGACACTGCCCCAGCCTCACCCGATGCGGCTGCCTCAGGGGCAGCAGAGCGGGATGTGTCGCCTGAAGCGCCGGCCTCTTCCAATGACGAAGAGCTGCGACGACGTTCAAGCGAACGGGTACTTTCCTGGCGGACGGTTTCAAGCGCTGACAACGTTTGTGTCAGGGCAGGCAAACGGGAATCGACAGGTGTATCTACCAACCGTGAGACCAGGCGCTGGGCCCGCTGGGTTGTTGAGACCTGGGTGTCAAAATGAGACTGCAACGCCATGTTGATCGCGTCGAGCTCGGCTTTCCATACGTCAGACTGGCGCATCATCAAAGCCAGTTGAGCCGTCATGACACGCAACTTGAGCGTCAAACGCAACTGGTCGGCCTGATCGGGGAAATCAGCAAGGCAGACTGATCATCAACACGACGGACACTGATGACATCGGCCAGATCATGCCTGAGCATGGACCACGCCTGACCGGCCCAGTAAACCGAGGCATCAAGCCCGGTACGCCACCAGGGGCTTCAGGATCGGCCTTGAAGCCGGTTATAGCCGGGGATTCGCCCACCTGGGGTTCAGCGCGGCGTACACCAGGAACCGCATCATCGGGGACGAGAAGCGGTGCTTGTGCCAACAAACCATTCAGCTGCTCAAGCTGCACTGACAGCGCGGGCACATCGACAACGGAAGCTGCGCGCAAGCGTTCAAGGTCACCGTTCAGCGTCTGCTGGATAGAGGCAAGCGCAGGGCGATTGGCGCGTGAAAGCCGGGCCTGCGCCGTTTCAAGTGCAACAATGGCATTGGCAACATTGCCACCCAGTGTAATTTGCTGGTTTGCAATAGATACCAGATGATCGATGTCATTCAGCAAAATAAGATCAGAACCGCTGTCGGTCAGCACCTGGAACGCCTGATCAAGATTAGCGAGCTGATCTTGCAACTCTTGCACGGTTGTCTGCAACTGTGCAAGACCAGAAGCCTGGGCAGCAACCTGCGCTTGAAGCTGACGTGACAACTGATCGGCGTGTGCCGCTGTCCGAGTGCTTTGATCCAGCTGCTCGAGTACCACTTGCTGCGACTGCTGTGCCGTCTGGAACTGAAACCAGACGATACCAGCCAGCACAATAGCAACAAGAATCACAACAACCAAAGCGGTTTGCAACGCCCCTGCAGAACGCGACCTGCCTGCAGATGAGGTAGAGCCGGCGGCAGTCTGACGGCCATCGTCTTTGCCTTTGGTGAGCAATACCGGGGTTTTGTCGTGACCTTCAGTTTTGGGTGTAATAGATTCAGTCATGGCGATAATTTAGTCTGGGGCGCCTTGCGGACGGCGCGTTCTTATAGGGAAGCCACAGCAGCCAGCGCCTGGCGCATAGACCCGACGTCGGGATCGCATAGTGTAACCGCTGGCAGCACCGCATCGGGAAACCGGCCTGCGAATTGCAATTTTAAACGCTCGGCAATACGCGGATGCACCACGACAAAGCCGGCGATACGCAATACATGAAGCAGGCCATGACGCTCAAGTTGGCTGAATACGGCATCAACAGCCTCACTGCTCGTCAATAACCAGACCGTGCGCAACGGCACACCCGACCCCCGCAATTTCTGTAACTGCGACTCACGCCAGACAGCCACCGAACGACGATAACTGGCATGACGGATTACACGCACGCCTGCTGCCTCTAACCGTTCACCGAGCCACTCACGCCCGGTTTGCCCCCGAACAATCAGAGCTGAACGGATACTGGACAGCTTCGCTTCGATCTGCGGCCATAAACCTTCCGAGTCAGAACTGGCTTGCGCCGCCGGCTGCAACACCGGCGTTCCTGAAAAAACCGTACTGCCGCGCAAGGCGTTGGCCGTCGCAGCACCCACGGCCGCCACGAACAACGGCCGACGGGACAACACACCGCCAAAACCGGGCGATGCAAAATTGACCAGGGCGCTTTCATAAGCTGCCAACGCCATGGAACTGACAAACACGATAAGATCGAAAGCCCCGGGATCTGGAACCTGCCCCGCCTCGATAGCCAGCGGCTGAAGCTGCAACACCGGCAGCTCGAGGCTGTCGAACCCGGATTGCCGCAGCGCAGCGGACAACAAGGCATTTTTGCCCTGAGGACGGGTCAGGACAATCAGCGGCGGGACACTGCCGGCCATGGACACTCAGGTCGCCGCTGGTGGCAACAAACGATCCAGAATGGCCTGGGCACCCTGAACAAGCAACTGAGCCGCCACCTGCTCGCCTAGTTGGACAGCCTGGCTGACCGGCGCACGCCCCTGCCCACGAATAACGGTCGTACCGTCGGGTTCGGCCACGAGCGCTTCGATAGCAATATGATCACCATCGATTTGCGCAAACGCAGCCAAAGGCACTTGACATGAACCACCCAGTGCTCGTGAAACAGCACGCTCGGCCTGCGCTCTGGCAGCCGAATCGTGACACTGCAACGGGGCCAGCCACCCGGCCAGGTCGGTACGATCGGCCATGATTTCAATGCCCAACGCACCCTGCCCTGCCGCCGGCAGACTTTGATCAGTTTCAATGGAACTGCGAATACGGTGTCCGAGCTCAAGCCGCTTCAGGCCAACTGCAGCCAGAATAATGGCATCGAACTCGCCGCGATCGAGCTTGCCCAGACGGGTATCCAGGTTACCCCGCAGCGGTTTGACGACCAGATCAGGCCGCATCGCCCGAATCTGGGATTCGCGACGCAAGCTGGATGTACCCACCACGGCACCAGACGGCAAGTCGGCCAGACTCGCATACGTGTTGGATACAAACGCATCGCGCGGATCATCGCGTTCAAGAATGACGGGCAACGCAAAGGGCAAGGTCAACTCGACAGGGACATCTTTAAGAGAATGCACGGCCAGATCGGCACGCCCGTCGAGCAGCGCATTTTCAAGCTCTTTGACAAACAGACCCTTGCCACCCACCTTGGACAACGAGCGATCAAGAATCTGGTCTCCCCGTGTCGTCATCTCGAGCAAGCTGACATCGCAGTGCGGATACAGTGCGCGCAAACGATCACGGACATGATACGCCTGCCACAAGGCGAGACGACTTGCCCGCGTGGCGATGACCAGTTTTTGGGGTGTAGCTGACATACGCGGCCTAACCCTGGAAATACGCAGCCACCAGGTAAATGACTATACCGATGACCGCCAGAATACCCAACCCTTGCAGCAAGGTCAGCCCCTTGCCACCTTCTTTTGCTTAAACAGGCCCATGTGACTTCCCAGAAACCGCGACTTTACGGGACGCGAAAAACTTTCCAATTAAAACGACCAGAATGGCACCGGCAATTTCAGCACCGTACTTGATGGTCGATGGTGTTTCACCAAAACGGTCGGTAATGATGACATCGGTTACCAGCATACCGCCGGCGATCCAGCCCAGCAGCGCAGCACCGAGCACGACAACCAGGGAAAGCGGTCAATAAGCTTCAGTACCAGCGTATTGCCCCAGATAATAATGGGCACACTTAACAGCAAGCCGAAGATAACATACCCCATCTGATGATCGACGGCCGTGCCTTGTGCCGCTCCGGCAATCGCAATGACGTTATCCAGGCTCATGACAAAATCGGCCACAAGAATCGTCTTGACGGCTGCCCATACGGACTGACTGGCCGTGATATTGCCATGGTGTTCATCATCGGGGATCAACAACTTGATGCCGATCCAGAGCAGCAACAACGCCCCGGCCAGCTTCAGGAACGGGATACCCAATAACGTAAGGGCGAAGAAAATCAGGACGACACGCAGAAAAATCGCACCTGCAGTGCCCCACAAAATACCCTGCATGCGTTGACGCGACTCAAGCTTGCGACAAGCGAGCGCAATCACTACAGCGTTGTCCCCACCCAGCAAAATGTCAATCATGACAATCTGGAAAAGCACGCCCCAATGCAGCGATTCAAAAATTCTATCATTTGGTTCCTGGCTACCCGCGTTGCGGGCCAATAAACAATCGATACAGCGACAGAGCACCTGGGTGCCAAAAAAGGCCCGCCGGGGCGAGCCTTTTAATGGCCAGCTGTAATTTACAGCACCGATTTGAGCAATTTGCCCATTTCGGAAGGATCGCGTGTCGTACGAATACCGCACGCTTCCATGACTTCAAGTTTGGCATCTGCTGTATCAGCACCGCCAGAAATCAGGGCACCCGCGTGACCCATACGCTTGCCGGCAGGCGCCGTCACGCCAGCGATAAAGCCGACAACAGGTTTCTTCATGTTGTCTTTCGCCCACAGCGCAGCTTCAACTTCGTCAGGCCCACCGATTTCACCGATCATGATGACCGCATCCGTGTCGGGATCTTCGTTGAACATCTTCAGAATGTCGATGTGCTTCAAGCCATTGATGGGGTCACCACCAATGCCGACAGCCGACGACTGGCCCAGACCCAGTTCGGTCAGTTGGGCAACCGCTTCGTACGTCAGGGTGCCGGAACGGCTGACCACACCAATACGGCCTTTGCGCGAAATGTGACCGGGCATAATACCGATTTTCAGCTCGTCGGGCGTAATGAGACCGGGGCAGTTCGGGCCGAGCAACAAGGTTTTCTTGTTTTCAGCGCGCATGCGGTTGCGGACTTCCAGCATGTCACGTACAGGAATGCCTTCGGTGATACAAATGACCAGATCCAGGTCGGCTTCAGCCGCTTCCCAGATGGCTGCTGCAGCACCTGCAGGCGGAACGTAGATAACCGAAACAGTTGCACCAGTCGCTTCTTTCGCTTCTTTTACAGTAGCGTAGATCGGCACGCCTTCGAACTCTTCACCGGCTTTCTTTGGGTGTACGCCAGCAACAAACGCATTCTTGCCGTTTGCATATTCACGGCACATACGGGTGTGGAACTGACCCGTTTTACCGGTCATACCCTGGGTAATGACTTTTGTGTCTTTGTTGATCAAGATCGACATTTACAAATCCTCGACAAATTCTTATTTTGTGGCGGCTACGACTTTGGTCGCGGCTTCGGCCATGGTGTCAGCACTGATGATGGGCAAACCGGACTCGGCCAACAGTTTCTTGCCCAGTTCCTCGTTGGTACCCTTCATGCGGACGACCAGCGGAACACTGAGGTTTACGGCCTTGCACGCAGCAATAACGCCTTCGGCGATAACGTCGCAACGCATGATGCCGCCAAAGATGTTGACCAGAATAGCCTTGACATCTTTGTTCTTGAGCATGATCTTGAACGCTTCAGTGACTTTTTCAGCCGTCGCACCACCACCAACGTCGAGGAAGTTGGCGGGTTCGCCGCCAAACAATTTGATGGTGTCCATGGTTGCCATGGCCAGACCGGCACCGTTCACCAGACAGCCGATGTTACCGTCGAGCTGAATGTAGGCCAGATCAAATTTGCTGGCCTCGACTTCGGCCGGATCTTCTTCATCAAGGTCGCGGTACGCAACGATTTCGGGGTGACGGAACAAGGCGTTCGAGTCAAAGTTGAACTTGGCGTCAAGCGCGATGATGTCGCCTGAACCTGTAAGAATCAGTGGGTTGATTTCGGCCAGTGATGCGTCGGTTTCCCAGTACGCTTTGTACAGCTTCTGGAATTCTGCTGCGGCTTTACCCACCGAAGCTTCGGGAACGCCAATGCCACGAGCCAGTTCGGCGGCTTCGGCATCGGTCAGACCGGTTTTGGGGTCAACAAAAACCTTCAGGATTTTTTCAGGGCTGGACTCGGCAACTTCCTCGATGTCCATACCGCCTTCGCTGGAGGCCATGACGCAAACGCGCTGTGTGCCACGGTCGGTAACGATACCAACGTAGTACTCTTTCTTGATGTCAGCGCCTTCTTCAATGAGCAAGCGACGTACTTTCTGACCTTCTGGGCCAGTCTGGTGTGTGACCAGTTGCATGCCCAGAATTTCAGATGACAGTTGGCGGACTTCTTCGATAGAACGGCCCAGCTTGACGCCACCACCCTTACCGCGACCACCCGCGTGGATCTGTGCCTTGACAACCCATACCGGACCGCCGAGCTTTTCGGCAGCGGCAACGGCTTCGTCAACTGAGAAAGCAGGAATCCCGCGCGGCACTGTAACGCCAAATTGCTTCAGCAGTTCCTTGCCTTGATACTCGTGAATTTTCATTTGTTACCTGTCAGAACGTAAAGAATAAGAAAAAACTTGCCTGTTAAGACACCGGCTAACCGGCTGATACTGCAGACCCCGACGCAGCCTTGTCGTCTTCGCCTGGCGACGACGATTTGACATACCATTGGGGATAAAACTTAAGAGTCATCGGGCTGTCGACCCGCAAGGCGTGACAGCCGTCGATATGGAATGGCCGCTTGGCTGGATCAGTGCTTCGGGTTTTGTCTTCGGTTTCGACCGCGTTGTTCTCGGTGCCAGCCTGTTTGCGTCGGCGCCCGGCCATGGCTTGCACGGCAGCCGTAGGCAAAATGTAAGAAAGTTCGCTGAGGTGGGTACACCCTGCTGTACGCCCGAACCTTGCCTTGACTGCATTACGGAAGCCCTTGAGCAGGTTCATTCCCACCAGGTCTTTGTAGTCAGGCGCAATACAGAAACAGTGTTCTTTATAAGGTGCGGCATCGTAAGCCGCCAGGGCTTCGGTGATGGTGAAGCTGGCATCGATGGTGACACGCAAATGCATATGATGCACGGGCTGCCCCGCCACATGGATAGACCCGTCGTGTTTGGGAAAATCGTAACCCTTCACATCAATGAGTTCAGCTTCGAGATCCCACTGGCCGTCGTCCCGAGCGTATGCATCGACACGCATTGTGCGCGTATGCAGGTGCTCTCGGGTAGCGGTGGATGGCGGTAGTGGCATGAACGTGACTTGGTGCTATGGAGCAGTAAACTTTTAAAGTATAACGCACAGCAACACGATTAGCGCAACCGGCGCTAGATGGAAAAGTCATCGAGTTCGCCCAGAATGCGGCGCAAAATGGCGGGCGAAAAACCACGAGACGCTAAAAATCGTACCTGACGGGCGTATTCGCGAGCATCGGCCGGCGCCGTACCGAACTTGCGTGCCCAGACGGCCTGGGCACGTTCATACTCAGTACCCTGAAGCTGCTGACGAATGGATTCAAGCGCGGTATCCGTTAAGCCGTGTTGACGCAGTTCGTGCATGATCACCGTTGAGCCTTTGGCGGGTGCCCGCCGGTTAACCAGACTTTGAGCAAAACGTTGATCGGATAACCACTTGCCTTGTTCAAGCTCGTTCAACAGGCGCGGGATTTCGTCAGGATCGTCAGGATTGGCGTAGGGCTGCAATTTTCGTTGCAATTCGGCACGGGAATGCTCGCGGCGAGATAAATAGCCAATGGCACGGGCCTTCAGCGATGGGCCGCTTTTGGCTCGCCCTGTGCCAATATCAGCAGACCCGGCACCTTCACGACCTGATGAAAACGACCTGCGCCTGGTCGAGGAGCGCTGCCATACCGAAACGTCAGCGTCGGCGCCCCCTGCCATTAAGGTTGCCCCCTTCGCACGAACCGGCTTCGCCTCGGGCAACGCCAGTTGTTCAAATTCATCGTCGGGATCGGCAACCATAGGGACAAGGACTCAGGTCATGTGGATAAAGGCCCAGGAAATTGCCGTTCAATCTTCGGGTTGGCCTTCAAGATCTTCGTCGGGAGCGGGAGAGTCGGGCGATTCTGAATACGCCTGAGCCTGCGCACGCGCCACCACACCCATTTGCTCACGCACACGATTTTCGATTTCGATGGCCATGGCGGGGTGTTCTTTCAGGTATTCGCGGACATTATCTTTACCTTGACCAATACGGGTGCCGTTGTAGCTGAACCATGCCCCAGCCTTGTCGACGATGCCCGCCTGCACACCAAGATCGATGATTTCGCCTTCGCGCGAAATACCTGCACCGTACATGATGTCGAATTCGGCCTGCTTGAAAGGTGGCGCCACCTTGTTCTTGACGATTTTGACGCGGGTTTCGTTGCCAACGACCTCATCGCCCTTTTTGATGGAACCGATGCGACGGATATCAAGACGTACCGACGAGTAAAACTTGAGCGCGTTACCACCCGTGGTTGTTTCAGGGTTACCAAACATGACGCCGATTTTCATGCGGATTTGATTGATGAAAATGACCATGCAGTTGGCGCGCTTGATATTGGCCGTAAGCTTGCGCAGCGCCTGACTCATGAGGCGAGCCTGCAGGCCGGGCAAGGAGTCACCCATGTCGCCTTCGATTTCGGCCTTGGGCACCAAAGCGGCTACCGAGTCGATAACGATAAGGTCGACACTGCCCGAACGCACCAGGGCGTCGGTAATTTCAAGCGCCTGCTCGCCGGTATCGGGCTGGGAGATCAGCAAGTCGGTAAGGTTGACCCCGAGGCGCGAGGCGTACTGAACATCGAGGGCATGTTCGGCGTCGATGAACGCACAGGTGCCGCCGAGCTTTTGCATTTCGGCAATGACCTGCAGTGTAAGCGTGGTTTTACCGGACGATTCAGGCCCATAGATTTCAACAACACGACCACGCGGCAGACCACCGACGCCCAAGGCGATATCAAGACCAAGCGAGCCAGTGGAAACCACCTGGATATCGTGTTCGACCTGGTTGTCGCCATAGCGCATGACCGAACCCTTGCCAAATTGCTTTTCGATTTGCGACAGGGCCGCCGAAAGCGCCTTGGCGCGCTCTGCGGAAGCGGTTTTGCTTTGTTTGACGTCCATGGTGGTTCCTTGCATTGGAAAAACTGAATTATTGCATCAAATTATACTGTATAAAAATACAGATAAACAGTAATATATCTGTTCACAACCAAAACACCGACATCAATACGCCCGCATCGTTGCGCATCAGTTAACGATGGCGCACTCGACCAAAACCCAAACCAAAGCCTTCAGAATAGCGTTTCAGGCCTCACACACTGCCTTTCAGCCTCAATCGCGTGGCCCCAATCAGGCGTGGCACAGCGACGTACACCAAGTCACGCTTCACTCATCATCAACCGTAATTTGCGCGACACACTATCGTAGTTTCCGCGCCGGATATTTTCGACACACAACCCGCTGCTCGGCCTGTCACCCTACTTTTTCATACGGCAACAGTCTTTCTGGCTTAACCACACATTTATTTGTCCAGCCTCAAATTTTTTCGTCCAGCCGCACAAATTTCTTTAAGCCTACCCCGCTTTTTTTAGGCTTACAATCACTCGCTTCTGTTTTTCTTTGCTCAGGCTACCTAATTATGTGGTTCAAAAATCTGAAAGTCTTCCGTCTCGCGCCCACCTGGGCCCCTTCTACCGGGGCCATTGAAGACGCCCTTGAAAAAATGGCGTTCAGGCCCGGCAGCAGCCACGATATGCAAAGCCTGGGGTGGGTCCCGCCTGCTGAAGGCCTGGGCCTGGTTCATGCTCTTAACGGCCAACTTCTGTTTGCACTGCGCGCCGACAAAAAACTGTTGCCCAGCACCGTCGTCAATCAGGTGGCCCGTGCGCGCGCCCAAGACATCGAAGAACAGCAAGGCTACAAGCCAGGCCGCAAGCAAATGAAGGAAATCAAAGAACGGGTTACCGAAGAACTGCTGCCCAAGGCCTTCAGCGTCTATCGTGACACCCGGGTATGGGTCGACACGCACAATCACTGGCTGGTCATCGATGCTGCCGCCAGCGCCAAAAGCGACGAAGTCCTGGGCATGCTGGCCAAGGTCTTTGACCCATTCCCGGTCAGCCCGCTGTACACCGAAATCTCTCCCGCCTCGGCCATGACCAGCTGGCTGGTCGATAACGAAGCTCCCGGCCCGTTCAGCATCGATCAAGACACCGAATTGCGCTCCACCAGCGAAAGCGGTGCTGCCGTACGCTATGTGCGGCACTCGCTTGAAGCCGACGAAGTGCGTAAACACGTCGAAAACGGCAAACAATGCACACGGCTGGCGCTGACATGGGCAGACCGCGTGTCATTTGTCCTGACCGACGGCCTTGACATCAAACGCGTCTCGCCCCTTGATGTCATCAAAGAAGGCCCCGACGCTGTCGCCGCCAATGATGCCGATGCGTTCGACACTGACTTCGCACTGATGAGCGGCGAACTGTCAAAACTGCTTGATGACCTTATCGGTGCACTGGGCGGCGAAAAAACCACCCATTGACCGCCAGGCTGTTTCACTGCCACACCACCCGTTCGCAAAACGGCCCCGTCATTGCGGGGCCATGTCGAACACAGCATTACTGCTTATCGGCCTGACTGCCGGAAAAACCGCCACGACATGCCGCACTAACGGTCAGAATCATTGGCGGGAATCATCGGCAAATGTCGTATCAATCGATACCATGAAAAATGCTGTCATCAGGGCCAATGTGCGTGGGCGGGCTCCAGGTTACATCACGCAGCGAATGCTGCACCAAGCCCTCAACACCCAGCAATACCGCAAAAATCGCCATACGCACCGGGATACCGTTGTCGGTCTGGCGGAAAATCGCCAGACGCGGGTCATCGTTCAGGTCAACGCTCAGGTCATTGGCACCTTCCCGGCTGTCGCGCGGCAACGGGTGCATAACAATAACGTCAGGGCCGCAACATTTATCGACAATCGCTTTGTTCACCTGAAAATCGGCACTGTAGCCCTCAAGGTCTTCGCCTGAAAAACGCTCTTTTTGCACCCGGGTAGCGTAAATGACATCAGCACCCACCAACCCTTCTTCAAGCGAGTTGCTTTGCTCAATGACATGCCCACCGCCCTGGCTGACTTGCTCAAGAATGTAATCGGGCATCTCAAGACCGCGCGGTGAAATCAGCGTGAATTTCAGGCCACGATACAGGGCCAGCAGCTTGATCAGCGAATGCACAGTGCGACCATATTTCAGATCACCGACCAACGCAATATGAGCACCATCAAGCAATTTACCCAACCGCGAAAACTCGGTCAAAATTGTGTACAAATCAAGCAGTGCCTGGCTGGGGTGTTCGCCCGGGCCATCACCACCGTTTACCACCGGGATATTCGTGGCGCGCGCGAACTCGGCAACCGAGCCCTTTTCAGGGTGGCGAATCACCATGGCATCGACATAGCCACTTAGCACACGGCTGGTATCGTAAATTGATTCGCCCTTGGCCATCGACGAAAACGTAAAGCCGGTGGTGTCACAAACCGAACCACCCAGCCGGCAAAATGCCGCACCGAAACTGACACGGGTTCGCGTACTGGCCTCGAAAAACAAGTTGCCCAGAACGGCCCCTTCCAGCACACGCGATACCTTTTGACGCCGTGCAATCGGCTGCATCAGATCGGCAATGCGAAACAGCTCTTCAACCGATTCCCGCGAAAACTGATCAACCGATAACAACTGGTGCTTGCCTTCAATGGCAATGCGATCACGTAGCGGACCCGATTGTGCACTTTGCGCATACTTTCGCAGCAACGACTCGTTTTCAACGATTTCGGTCACAAACCGACCCACGACCTCAGGCATGCTGCGTGCTTCCTGGGAGCCCTCGGGTAGCAACCACGTGTCGAGCGCACGACGCTTCACACCAATACGCGCAGCGAAAACATCACGCGTCAAATTTAGACGACGCATCGCGTCGCGCAGAAAAACTTGCTGAGAAACAGACATGAGCCACCCTTTAAATATACGCACTGCGTATATTTTATTTTGGACCAACCTCTTTTACGAGAAATTTATGTGCGCTTTAGGCAAAAAACAACGCCCGTCTGGTTCAAACCATAACGGGCGTCATTCATCACCAAGCCTGCGTTTGCGATTTTGAGAGCATCCTGTCCCTATCGGATCAAAGATACCTGCAAGCTGCAAACGCGCACAGTTAGCAGAGCCACCTATTGGGCTGCGGTGCCAGCAGCCCCGGTTGCCGGCTCGGGTGGAACACCTGCAATAGCACGGGCTGCCGCCGTGGCATTGGCTTCTGTACCCACACCAAACACCAGTTGGTCAGTGGTGACCGCGGAACTATAGCCCGGTGCTGCCATCATGGTGCGCCCGACCACCAATGCCAGGCGCATATTGGGATTAGCCGCCGTGATGTCTTGCACTTTCTTCTTGCCCACATCAGTCAACCCCAGGGCCAGCAAACCATCGCCCTGCGGACTGGAGCCTGCGCGAACATCACTGAGATCCTGACGCGTAATAACAGGCTGCGGATTCAGATAAATGGTGCCTGACTGGATTTGCACAGGCCGCCACCCCGCATGCTCCTGGATATCAGCCAGAAAAACAGCAACAGGTGCCCCCTGACGGGTTGCCTGAACAGTTTCAGCCGGTTTGAGCGGTTCTGCCACGGCCTGAGCCGGTGCCGTGACCGCACCTGCTGAGTCGGCCTGCCCCTGCCCGACTGGCACGGATTGACACGCTGCCAACGCCAACAGCCCCAGTGGCAACAAGAACCGGCCTGCATGATGAACTGTTTTCATAGCTCCCCTTTTGTGCTTCAAAATTGATACCCGATTTTAGCAGGCCATATCCAATCCGGCCCACCCGCCGACAGCCGCAGAAATGCCGTTATAATGCGGCCTCTGAAAGCAAAAGCAACCAACAATCTATTGAACGGAGGCCAACATGGCTAATGACAAACCCAAGTTTTCCGCAGGGCTGGTTACCGCCATCATCACACTGGTTTTCATCGCCTTGTTTGGTTTCTTCTACCTGAAGGGCGCTGAAGGCATCGGTCAGCAAACACAATTGCTGGAAAGCAAATAAGTTTTTGGGCGGCAGGAATACTGCCCCCAATTAATAATAAGGGCCTCTAGCTCATGCCTGGTTAGAGCAGCGGACTCATAATCCGTTGGTGCCGAGTTCGACTCTCGGGGGCCCACCAATAAAATCAAGCACTTGGGCCAATTCTTCGGGATTGGCCTTTTTGCTGCCCACTTCCATGTAAGCACTTTTCGGAAACGGGGCGGTCATGTACATCACTTATTCTTGCAGTGGCGGCCATTGCCGAGCGGTATGCACGACATTCAGGATTCGCACCTGCGCTTCTACAATTTCATACACAACCAAGTAGCTGCCGTGGACGACCAGCTCAAATGTGTCCGGCACCCTCCCTTCCCGGCCCATTCTTGGGAAATCCTGAAGCACTGCTGTTCTTTCTGCTATCAGGTCATCAAGTGCCAGGGCAGCAAGGGGGTTGTCTTTCTCGATGTAGTCGTAGATCTCCTCACGATCCCTGACGGCTTCTGGCGTCCATAGCAGCTCCATCATTCAGGAGCAGCCATGCGGGCACGGGTCGCGGCGCGGCGGGCAGCAAAGCGGGCTTCAACATCGGCAGCGGGAATCAGCTTGCCAGCCTCCGCAGACGCCCGCGACTGCTTGACCACTACAAGCACAGCTGGACCAGTTCGGCTTTGTACGCGGGGAGTGTTTACGGCGCCGACGCCGACCATTAGTATCTTGGTGCATACGTGTCCATGGAAAAATAAATGGACACGTATGCTCTAACACAGCGTCAGCGGATTCAAGATGGGGTTGGCTGAACGCTTACCAATGCCCTCACTGGCGATGGCATTTAAATGAGATTCCCACCAGGCCTGCCCCGGCCCTTTGGTTGTTGACATCTGCGGCTCCCCGAAAAAGACGTAAAATCGATACGATGCCCGATGAGCTTCCCTTGATATTTCGTCTTCCATCTGGGTGACATATTATTAACGTCACTTGAAGGAAGATGAGCAATGAAGATACCTCGACAGTCATACACCCTGGAGTTCAAGGAATTAGCCGTCAAGCGGGTCAAGGATGGGCAGTCGTTTTCAGCGGCTGCCAAGGAGCTTGGCATCAATGAGCAGACGTTACGAAACTGGTCGAACGCAGCAGCTCGTGGTGCGTTGACAGGCTCTTCAAGCAAGCCAGTTTCTGAAGAGCAGATGGAGCTCTCGCGACTACGGGCTGAGAATGTCAGACTCAAGCGTGAGAACGAAATCATAAAAAAGGCAGCGGCGTACTTCGCGAAAGATGCACTGTGAAGTACGCCTGGATTGATCAGCATCGTCAGGAGTACGGTTTGGCACAAATGTGCGGCGTCTTGGCGGTCAGCGTCAGCGGCTATCGCTGCTGGAAGCGTGGTGGTACGCCTAGCCGCAAGCGGTTGACGGATGCGCAGATGCTGGCACTGATCAAGGCGATCCATGCCGAGCTCAAGGGCGCCTATGGCAGCCCGCGCATGCTGAGGGAACTGCGAAACCGGGGGTTCTCGGCCAGTAAAGCGCGGGTGGAACGATTGATGCGAGAAAACAATGTGCGAGCACGGCACAAGCGCCGCTACAAAGCCACAACGGATTCGAAACACAGTCTGCCGGTGGCGCAAAACTTGTTGGATCGCAACTTTACGCCCAGCGCGCCGAATGAAGTCTGGACGTCCGACATCACCTACCTGTGGACAGATGAAGGCTGGCTGTACCTGGCCATCGTTCTGGATCTGTTTAACCGGGAAGTGGTTGGCTGGTCTTTGAAACCACGCATGACTGCTGATATTGTGACCGACGCACTGACCATGGCCTGGTTTCGGCGCCGGCCAGCTGCGGGCTTGATCCATCACTCTGATCGGGGAAGTCAATACGCGAGCCATGCCTTTCAATCGCTGTTGTCGGAATATGGCATGACTTGTTCGATGAGTCGAAAGGGTAACTGCTGGGACAATGCACCAACGGAAAGCTGGTTCAACAGTTTCAAACACGAGCGCGTCTTTGGTAAACGGTTCCAGACACGAGACGAGGCCAGAGACATGAGCTTTGAATACATTGAGGTGTTTTACAACCGGAAAAGGCAGCATTCAACTCTCGGATATTTATCGCCAAGCAATTACCTGCACCGTTGGCTTAGTCAGCAAGCAAAGGAAAAGCTGGTAGCATGAACAACGCCCTTTGGTAGACGAAAAACAGAGGGAACCTCAAACATCGAAATAAAACTCCCAGAAAACAGCCTCTATTGGACAACAAATTGGGAGTTCCGGGTATCGGAAATTGCACCAATCATCAGTGTTTATGCAGGTTGAGGGGATATTTCAGGGCCGACTATTTATAAGAAATAGCCCCATCACTCGTAAAAACGGGCTCACCAAGACCATCTCGTGCAAATGTCGCCTTCATGGCAACTTCGACCGCAGTAGTTTTATCAATATCTCCTCTTTGCTCTGCCCCCAAACCATTCTGTAATGTCGCAGCATCGTCCTCTGTATCACCCATGGGCCACAACACAGAAGAAGCTATACGCCGTTTACGCTGCATCAAACTATGCAACAGGCAATCGAAAGAATGCTCGAGGTATTGAGGATGAATTGCTAACGGCACATGAACATAAACATTTTTGGTTTGACCAATACGATGTACTCGATCATTACACTGCTCTTCCACAGCGGGATTCCACCATCGGGAAAGATGGATCACATGTGTTGCCGCTGTAAGCGTAAGACCCGTGCCAGCCGCTTTTGGCCCTAACACCAGCACATCAAAGCCACCATCTTCGCTCAAATGCGACTGAAATTTATTCACAATGGCCTGGCGTTGTTGAATAGGGGTATCACCGTTTATCAGATCAATGTGCCTCAACCCAAAAATAGCCTTAACAAGTGCAATAAAGCGATATTGCATTTGTCTGTGCTCGATAAATACCAGTACCCGTTCACCGTTATTCCTGATTTTTTCCAGAATCTCCATAGTGGCACCCAATCGGGCTGATAGGGCGACAAAATCATTATCAGATCCTTGATGGGAGTGAAGCGATGGATGAACAGAGACGGTACGAATATGGTGCAGTACCTTCAAAGCCATGCCTCGCGTGGAGGCCAACAAACTTAACCGTGCGGCGTCATACTGTTGCGCTTGGGCAGCAGGCATCAAGCGTGGATGAAGTAAACGCCCCTTGGCGGGTAAGTCACGCGCCACTTCATCTTTAATGCGCCTGATCGCTAAAGGCACCTGACCTGACGGCGCCTCAAAAACCCTTCTATAAAGATCCGCCATATTGTTTTCATCGGGCTGAGCATATCGAACGCGAAAGTGTTGAAGACTTTCAAACATACCGGGGGCCAGCTGATCCATGATCGCCCAAAGATCTATCACCGAATTCTCAATAGGCGTTCCCGTTAGACCGATGCGAAAATCAGCCTGCATCGCCCTGGCCGCTACGGCCCGCAAACTTGCTGGGTTTTTCAAGGCCTGAATTTCGTCAAAGACGATTGCTGCAAACTTGATCCTTCCTAAAGAATGCTGGTAGTTTGCCAATGTTGTATAGGTTGTTAAAACCCAGAAACGATGCGCCCTTCCCTCGGTAACGGCCTCATGCAGAGCACTTAAATCAAGTTTTACCTCACCCTTTTCAATGTCGGTACCATGTGCTCCAGAGGCACGCTTGGACTGTAGACCAGCACCAAAAAGCCGGATCAGATGCCCAAGACCCTTATCCTCAAGGTGTTGCTGTACCTCCATTTCCCAGTTTTGTAGTAGCGATGTCGGCGCAACGACAAGGACAGGGCCGGAAACGCTAGCCCCAGGGCTGGCCATCTCATTTTTGAGCCAAGACAAGAAAGAAATCGTCTCAAGCGTCTTACCCAAGCCTTGCTCATCGGCATTCAAAACACCTGGTAAACCGGCTAGCCATGCAGCAACTTGCCAACGAAAGCAATCTTGCTGATGGTTTTTCAAACTCGTCTTTAAATTCGGTACCTGCTCAATCGATGAAACACACTGGCGAGGCTTTATTTTCGACAGCCACCGCAACTCATCGAAATTGACTGCGGTTTCAAGAACTACAGGCCCGTCATTTCTGTCTTCAAACTGTTCGGCATCAGATTCGTCAAACTCGGAGGAGTCATCCACCTGCTTTGCAATCAGCTCGTCAAGAACAGTCTCTGTGACGCGATTGGCGGGTAGGGTCAGTCCAGAATACTCAACAACCGGCTGATTTTCGTCTATGGCCTGACGTATTTTTTGACGTAACTTTTTTGCTGATCAACAGGCATATTTTCAATAGCCTCGCGCAGCTCTTGCCCAAACTCTTCAGGCAACCAGGTTGTACTGCGGCCATCGCCTAAATCAAGGTCAGGTTTACTGAATACGACAATCCCGGTGACACGCTCTGAAAACTCTCGAGTTTCAAGAAAAAGGGGTGTGCAGTAGACTCAATGAGCTCTGCCTGCTCAGTTTGAATCAAGTTATCCAGTTTTCCGGACGATCTCAGATGCTCTTCAATAGCTTGTGAAATACGTTCACGCGGGTTACGAATAAAGGCTGACCTCGCCTTAAGAGGGGCGCGTTGCATCTCGGCCATTACACCTAGTACTGGCGCAGCGCTACGATCAACGACAACATAATTGCCACCAGCCACGCGATAAGCAGCCAGAGCCCCTCTTTGACGCACACGCTGCTGAAAGACCGCAAGATCGGTACCATCAAGCTCGCTGACACTCTCGGAAACGTCATCGGCAGCAACGCCTTTTGAATCCAGGCTTTCCGCTGAAAATGGAACAACATCAAAATCGTCTAATGCTTCGTTCGGTGAAATCGAGAACCTATCGACCAGTCGCACTTGCAAGCCCTGCAAGAACTCTGTCATCGCGACACGAGCATCCTGACTACCAGCATCGACAGAGGCATCGGGTTCAAGCGCTCTTCTGAACCTGGCAAGCGCCTCCCAATCCACATCGTCACCCTGCCCCGACTTATGAGAATCCGCAACATCAATCGCCTCAAGCATCCAAGAAGGAATTCTTCTCGAGCCATCAGCCGTTTTCAGGATGCAGCCAATACGCTGTGGCAACTGGCGCTGCCCATTTTTATACCACTCGTAACGAAGGGAGAAGTTGCCAGCTCCGAGACTACCCGCAGCTTCTGTTTTCAATGTTAGATGAACCAATGGGGGTAGGCCTAATGTCTGCGCGGCATTTTCGCTAAGCCTAGAAGCCAGAAGATGCGACAACTTTATTGAATTATCGTCAATTAACATGGATCCTGGCATTTCGTCTGCCAACGCTCTAAGGTCAGCGACTGCAAATGCCAACCTGGGGTTGTCATTGAGTGAGGTCTCGAGATCTTTAGTTTGAGTCTTTCGAAGCAAACTCTTCAAGAAACCATCTTGTGGCCCAGTCATTTTCAAAACAATCGAGTTCTGATCAAAACTCAAGGCTAACTGCATGGATGGCTCCGATTTCATATGTGTTCTTCGACCCAATTCTGCCAACCTGACAGGTGCGCTCTGGATTTGTTGCTTTTCAACCTTATGGCCTCGCAGCTGTAAACACTTTTATACAGCACAGGGGCATGGCGATTACTTTCATCAAAAACATGTACTTTGTAGTCATGGGACCCCTCGACCACAATTTTTCTGCCGATTTTCAAAAGCAGTAACGACGTATTCTTACGATTCCCCCATCAGTTTGGCGACCATAACTAACCAAATCGTTATCCCGGATACGATTGCTTATCTTCTTGGCTTCCAGCTCTGCGTCATAACTAAATGCTACCCAAGCCGCATCAATCCGCCCTTCTTTATAAAGGCGCAACCAGAAATCCCGCCGAGGCATCCATTTATGTAAATGCTCTTGTTCGACTTGGGTCACAACCCTGAGGAAAAACTCGATGTCTTCTCTGGTCAACCAACGAAGCATTACATCAAGCACTTGTTCCGGAATAATCGCCCACACGCCAACGCGCTGAACCCGAGGGTCTCCATACAAACCCAGCAAACTTTCAACAAGGTAACTTTGATCCGATTGGACAGGATCTTCAGACATCCATGGCTCCAATAAGGCGGCTACCGCGACATGGGCTCCATTTACGCGTGGAGGGGCGTTCTCATCGGGCTTCAGCCAGCCAATCAACCTCTCCATGTACTCGCGCTTGAATAATTCAGGTCGTATTGCTTTCACAAATTCGTAATGAACATGCTCAACCAAACCGGGTGCTGACACCGTTAAAAAGCCAAGATCTCGAATTTCTTCCCATGGTTTTTCGGAACCCTGAATTTTTTTGCACAAAACTTTGTGGGCCTGAGCGGGCTGCAGACACTCTGGTGTTTTATCAAGCACAGCACGCCAGCGCCCACCAAGGTGGGCTTGCGATTTTTTCAAAGCCATTGCCAATTGTTTGGTATGTTCAGCACCTGGTGAATAAGTGGAGACATAGACCGAAAACATGCCTGACAAAAAACTTGTGTAATTTGAAAGACGTGTCTCCTCATAGTAAAAGCGCCGCACATCACCAAGATCAGGCCTATCGCGCCAATCAGCATCAAAGGCAATCTTTGCCGCCATGGTCACAAAAGACAATTTTGTGTTTTCCCAATCATTTTGATCAAGCCGGCGCTTTAGCTCTTGAATGATTCGCTCACGGTCACGCTCTGGGGGATCCCTAACAACGTCTGGCCACCGATCAAGGACACGCTTAGCGGCAGACTGCAATTTGACTAATGATGGCAACTTGACCGTTTGATAAAGAGGTAGTGGTATGGATAAACGGGCCGATAGTCTCATTGCACTCTCCCATTATCCTGGGCGTCAGCTGCATTCAGAATATTTCGTATTTTGTCAATTTCTTCAGACTTGGCAGGCGTGTACATGATGATACGCAAGTCTATACGACGGTTGGTAGCTCGCCCCTCTGATGAGTTGTTATCGGTCACGGGACGCATTTCTCCATAACCAGCAACAGACAAAACGGGCTGCTTTCGAACGTTCAAATGCTCAGTCAACCCTGGCTCTTTAGCCGTCATCGCCATGAATGTTGTATTGGCTCTTGCTGTCGACAGCACAAGATTACTGTTTTCGCTACCTACAGAGTCAGTGTGCCCCTCAATCTGGACGGCTTCAATCACGGAAAAACCCAAGTTACAGGCTGCACTCCACCTTGCCCTCTCGCCCAAGGTGTAACATGGCAATAATTGATCTAAACGTGAAGCAATTTTCTCAACAATAGCCCTGCGATCAGCTCTAAGGTCGCTTGAACCACTGTTGAAAAGGCCATCTCCCTCAAAGCGCAAAGCATCAGACTCCTGGCTGATCACCACTTTAAGCTCAGGAAAATCCACCTTCAGTTCATTTTGTAAAGTTTCAAGAATTCGACGTCTTTCTGCAGCGGTTTCGGCTAAATAACGTTCGAGCGGGTCCGTCAACCCTAGCTTGCTCAACTGCTCTTTTAACCGTTTAATTTCTGCCTCTAATTCGATTACTTTTTTGTTGAGTTCCGTGATCTCGACAAGCTGTTTTTTGGTTTTCTCGAGGAGTTCATCACGCTCTGCCTCGACGGCTTTCAGCAAACTGGTTACCCGCTGATACTCTGACTTTGCTACGACATCCGATCCGCTGTACTGACTGGCAAAAAAGCCAGCAAAATCATCACAATGAACAAAAAGCTCACCGTCATGTCAGTCATCGAGACGAAGGCACTTTCTTCGCCCTCAGACTCATGGTGCCGATCAAGGCGCCGCATCAGCGTCCCCTGCCAACAGATTGGGGCATAAACAACTGGGCTTGTTCAACCACTTCTCTAAGGGTATCGACTGCGGGCATAAGGCTTTGTTGCAACTCAGTGACGTGTGAACGCATCCCCTCAACAGCACTCGCAACCTGACGATTGAATTGATCAAATGCATTTCCCAATTTTTCATCAATGGTATCCAAGTGATCACCTTGTTCATCCATGCGCTTCAACATTTCAGAAACCTGACTCAGCGACGCTTCAATTGCCTTTGCCTGACCACCCAAAATCACACGAGCGGACTCAAGCGCATCAGCAGCAGATTTTGCTGTACTTTCAGCAGACCTCTTGATTGTTTCGGTAGCCGCATGCGTACTTTCTGCCAACATGCGCACAGAGGTCTCAATACGATCAGTCGATGAGTGCACAGGCTCTATGGCTGCTTTCAATCCGTCTGCTGCACCACGGAATGTATCAGCAGCGTCACGTGATGCCTGGGCCCCTCACGAATCCCACTAGAAAGCCGGCCAAACTCACCCGAGCTCGCTTGCAGATTAGCCACCGCAGTACCTAAGAGCGCTGACATTTGCTCCAATGGGCCTAACAAATCCTGTTTTATTTTTTCGGATACTTCAGATGCATTCCCGGCAATTTCCTGGGCGGTCTTGCTCATAGCGCCCACCACGGCTTGTCCAGCACTACCAATTTGTGTGCCCGCTTGTCGCGCAGTCTCTTCAATGTTGCGTTCGGCTGCTTCCTTAGCCTTGCTTGAGGCATCAGACAAATCAGTGCGTATTTTTTCCGAAGCCTCTAGCATTGCCTTAGCCGCCTGCCCAATTGCCTGAGCACCATCACTGGTATTGAGCCGAATAGCATCAAGCGACTGATTCATCGTTGCAAGCAGGTTCTCGGCTCCTGAGGTCAAGGCACTCCCAGCCTGTTTTGTCGTCTCGCCCATGGAATGCTGCAAGGCCTCAACCGCTTGAGCCAAACGCGATACAGCAGCATCCATTTCGCTTCCCATCTTGCTAGAGCTTGCGTCAAGACGGTCAGCCAGTCTGCTGATTTTTTCACCGGCACCTTCAATCTGCTTGCCGGCCAAACTCAGAGCCGCTCCAACGTCACTTGAAAACCGAGCAGAAAGATCTTGAACTAATCCCCCGATGTTATCGACCCCGGTTTGTTGCACTTTTTCAAGCAACGGCGCCATTGCTGTGGAAATAGATGATGAAATGGCCACAGGCAAATCTTCCCTAAGGGGTCTGCCAAGCTCTGCCACCATCTCCATAGCAATACTGCGAAAGTGCTCGCGTTGCTCTTTGGTGGCTTTCAACTGCTCATTGGTAAGATCCTCAAGACTGATAAATCTCAGGCGATCCTCAATTTCAGAACACAGGTTGAATACAGCGATATCAAGCCGAGACTCAAAAATACGCAATCCAATAGAAAAAATGATGGAGCACAGCAGACCAGTCAACGACATCACAAACTTGGCTGAAGCAATTGTCAACAACGTCTGCATGGTTTGACTGTTGATGCCCTCATCTCCTCCCATAGAGTTCAACGCCGAGACAAGACCCAGAAAAGTGCAGAGCAACCCGACAGAAACAAACATACCGGGAGTGAAACGCCACCCTCCCAGACTGAAGTTCATGTCGATCAGATTAAGAAACTGCGAGGGTCTAACCGAGTTTCGCCAAACCAGCTCATCACCCTCTTGGTGGATCACCAAGGTCTCTCTGTATTTTTCCCAGGCTCCCAGCACCGCCTTGCGCTGCCGATTAACTCCGGCCTCTTCTTTAAGCTCAGCTGTCAAGCCATCGACTTCTTGACATAAGTCATCACCTGATTCGCGTAATTTTTGACGTAGCCACAAAAGAGCAGCTCGCCTTCGACTAACAACTTTACCTATCCAGAAAGCCAGCCCGGCCAAAGTAATAATGAGAACCAGGCTTACCCAACCTGGTGCACTTGAGTCCTTCAGCAAACCCGCGATCAGCAGGACGAAATCCTTGAAGGTGTCGCCTAGGTTGAAACCAGTATTCAAAACGTTCTCCGTGCAATCCCAGCCAATTTGTATATATTTTTTACATCATAATCGATATGTATCCACACTCAAATTATGTCTGTCAGACAATGGAGAAAGATCGAGAAAGAGCCCGTCGAGATGACAGTCTTGGTACCCCACCCGGAATTTCGGTTTCCAAGGCTCGGAACTCATGGTATTAGCCGTCAAATTGGTCAAGGATGAGCTGTACATGTAAATGGGGCCAAGTATGTAGGCCTCATTGACACCTGTGATCGAAATTATCGAGCCAGTGATGATCGCACTAGGAAGTCCGCCTGACCTCGGAGGGAGGTTGGCGCGGGCGTCAGCCCATCTCTGGATGCCTAGGGTGATATTTTGAAAATATGGAGACACAGTCAAGCTAGTGAGCTAGCGAGGTCACTGCAGTGCCTGTACCGAGATGACAAGGGGTGGTGACGGATGAGCAATCAAACCGTTGCCAAGTCAATCGAATTTTCGATCAGATAGGCGACGCAACGGTTTTCATGAGGTTACAAATGCAGTGAGGGCGTGCAATCATGTGCCGGAAGAGGTAATTTTTTGGGGAGTAAGATTCGTCTTACCCTATGTGATGCCAGCTTATGTGTGCGGCAGGATCATCGGGTAAGC
Organism: Neopusillimonas aromaticivorans; assembly: GCF_030344915.1. Lineage (GTDB taxonomy): Bacteria > Pseudomonadota > Gammaproteobacteria > Burkholderiales > Burkholderiaceae_B > Neopusillimonas > Neopusillimonas aromaticivorans. The sequence goes on from NZ_CP128233.1 coordinate 109,760, forward strand.
TTTCAACAAGCTTCTTACGAAGGTAGGTTGGGATACCCCATTGAGCCCAGTCATCTTTCCCTGTTCGGTAGTAGACCCTAATTGGTTTTGGGGCATCAGGACTTGAAGTCCCGGCTCTTAGCGGCATCGGATAAGCCCTGTTAGGTTGATTTTCAGGGCTAAGTTGTTCACCGTCGGGGTGGCATTTCTTCATATTCGAGTTCCTTTTGGTGCCTGCTGTTAGTAAAAAGTTGTTCGATGGTCACTTACTGGTGCTACTTGATTCTTAATCAAACAAGAGTCCTGCTGATATGAAATTTAGTTCATTTGATCGACACTCAGGGCATCGATGGAGTCGTTTTACATTCGATTCTTGCGGCATAACATCTTCAGGCTCCATGACCAATTCACCCCCACATGCGCAACGCTTGGTCAGGCCACTCAGGATTTCGTATTCACGATCACTAAAACCAGGCCCCCGCCGCCACAACGAACGGTCATTCAAGTAGGTTTGCATGGCCTCTGGCGTAGCAAGAGCGACGCCTTGTTCATTTTGATCCTCAGTAAACATTGCGTTGCGTGGAACGGGTCTCAGAGTGCCGCAGTCTTTACAGATTTTGTTGTACCAAGACCAGCCCCTCCGACGGCCTGCTCAAAGTGGTGGCCACACGAACCACAAGTAACGGCGTACATTTGTCCCATTTATTGCTCCGTATTTTGAGTTTTTCCACAGTTTGACTGGCTGCCAGCGCAACACACTTCTTTACAACTTTAGCAGAACGTCAAAGGCTCGCATCATGTCTATCGTCACCCTACGCTACCCGGTCACATCAGCGTCCCTCACCCGAAGAAAGACCTCGGCATTGGCATCGTGACCAAGCTGCTCCGTCAAGCTGGACTGAAATAAGGAAGCCACCATGAAATACCCCATCGCAATCGAACCCGGAACCGACACCACGGCTTGGGGCGTCGTTGTGCCTGATCTGCCGGGCTGCTTCTCGGCTGCCGACGAAGGTATCGATCAAGCCATTGAGAACGCCAAAGAGGCCATCGCGCTGTGGATTGAAGAAGCCATGAGTAACGGCGAATCCATCCCCAAGCCCTCAAGCATCACCGATCTGCAACAGACCGGCGAATACGACGGCTGGATTTGGGCAGTCGCCGAGGTAGACCCAGCCCTGATTGATGACACCACAGAGCGAGTAAATATCACTCTGCCCCGCCGTATCCTCGCACTGCTTGACCATAAAGCCAGGTCGGCGGGCGAAACCCGATCCGGGTACATCGCTCAGATGACGCTGACGCACTGACGGCCAAGGCGGGGAAAATCTTTGAAATGGCTATACCATCCGCCGATTATTGTGTATCATTGTGTATAATTTACCGCATGAACAGCGCCATTCTTATTAAGCAAATAAAAGCCGACGGCTGGTACCTCGTGCACACCGTTGGGTCGCACCATCAGTTCAAGCACCCGACTAAACCGGGAAAGGTCACTGTTCCACATCCTAAAAGAATTTGCCCAAGCCGACGGTCAACAGCATTCTTAAGCAAGCTGGCTTGAAAGAATCGCATTAGAAGAGGCCAAAATGCTCTATCCCATTTACGTACACAAAGAAGAGAACAGCGCATACTGCGCCATCTTTCCCGATATTCCTGGCTGCTTTGCCGGGGCCGATGATATTCAAGCACTGCCACGCGCGGCTCAAGAAGCCGTCGAAGCCCATTTTGGGGCCGATGAAGATCCTATCCCTTCGGCGACCCCACCAGATACCTGGACCGCTCATCCTGACTATCAAGACGGTGGGTTTTGGATGTTGGTAGATATCGACTTATCCCGAGTACGTTCGCGTGCAGTCCGATTGAATATCAGCCTGCCGGAAAATCTTGTCCAGCGTATCGATGCCACTGCGCGACAGCGCGGGCAATCTAGATCCGCTTTCCTGGCTACGGCAGCCGAACGCGAAATGACGGGCGTATAAGCACCCAACGAGCTCCCGAAGTACTGGCCGCACTACGCCAGATCTTGTGTTTGAACAACAGGCTGACACAAGGCATATTACGCGTACTCAGCATTACCATCATTTGTTGAAGAAAGCCCTGTCATGACGCAACCTTTTACGTCACCCTCCCCGAGGCACTGGCCATTCTCAATGCCTTGCAGGACGCAGTCACAAAATGCCTGGATAAAAAGAAAAGACCGGGGCAGTACGCTGTCATCTGGCGTGACGGCCGTCCCATGAAACTCAATCCAGACGGAAATGTCTCTGAGATCACCTCGGAACCCTCCCCCAACCCGCTGAAACTCACCCTTTTTGCGCCCAAAAAACAGTGCTAACATTGCCGCAGCGATGCTGCAATTTTGCTGCAGTGAGTGCAGCAAATAGCGGTAAGTCAAAGTAGTTTCCGGTAAAGTAACCTGTTGTTTTTATTACGGATTTCTGAGAAACCCTTGTTGTATCAAGGGGCTTGAAAACGACTCATAATCCGTTGGTGCCGAGTTCGACTCTCGGGGGGCCCACCAATAAAATCAAGCACTTGGGCCAATTCTTCGGGATTGGCCTTTTTGCTGCCCACTTCCATGTAAGCACTTTTCGGAAACGGGGCGGTCATGTACATCACTTATTCTTGCAGTGGCGGCCATTGCCGAGCGGTATGTACGACATTCAGGATTCGCACCTGCGCTTCTACAATTTCATACACAACCAAGTAGCTGCCGTGGACGACCAGCTCAAATGTGTCCGGCACCCTCCCTTCCCGGCCCATTCTTGGGAAATCCTGAAGCACTGCTGTTCTTTCTGCTATCAGGTCATCAAGTGCCAGGGCAGCAAGGGGGCTGTCTTTCTCGATGTAGTCGTAGATCTCCTCACGATCCCTGACGGCTTCTGGCGTCCATAGCAGCTCCATCATTCAGGAGCAGCCATGCGGGCACGGGTCGCGGCGCGGCGGGCAGCAAAGCGGGCTTCAACATCGGCAGCGGGAATCAGCTTGCCAGCCTCCGCAGACGCCCGCGACTGCTCGACCTTCTTCGCCAGCCAGGCATCATATTGCTGCACTTCTTTCTGCTGGGCCACGTAACTGCGCATGAAGTCGCGAAGAAGCTGTGCCCCGGTACGGTCATGGGCTTTGGCGGCATTGGCAAACTCAGCCTTCAGCCCGTCATCAACTCGAAAAGTAAAAGTGGCATCACTCATGGCACCATCCTCATGTGTTACACGTAATGTGCAGTGTAGCACGACACCTTGAATGCCTCTACGAGATTGATGCCCATACCAGCGGGTGATCTGCACCGCAATTTCCATGTCCAGCGGTACAGTAGCGGTACACACATCTGTTTTGCCCATCTGCGCATAAGTACGCTAAACTATTGATAAACAATTACTTTCTACCTATTTTATTACGGTTGTGTACGCTTGATTTTCCTAGGTTTAGCGTTTAAGCCGCAAACTCATAATCCGTTGGTGCCGAGCTCGACTCTCGGGGGCCCACCCCGAAAACGCGTCACCACGTCAACCAAAAACTTCGACAGCGCGGTTATCATACGGCCAGCCTATGCGTTAAGCCGTTATCGTTCCATGCCCATCGACTTCACCACCCTCGACACGCTGCGCACCCATCACCCTGCGTGGCGGCTGTTGCGCTCCGACCATGCGCCGCTGGTGGCGAGCTTTCTGCATCGGGTATTTGTAGCCCCGAATGTAAGGGTGATGTCAGCCGCCGATCTGGCCGAGGCATTGGAAGACGAGTTATATGCCTTGCGTCTGCACCTGGGTGAAACGGCCTTCCCAAGCCGGCGCTCGATTACCTGAATGATTGGGCCTCACCCGACAAGGGTTGGCTGCGCAAGTTCTACCGCACCGGCACAGACGAGGCGCAGTTCGATTTAACGCCCGCCACCGAGAAAGCCATTACCTGGCTGGAGCAGCTGGGTGAACGGCAGTTCGTGGGCACAGAGTCGCGGCTGCTCACGTTGTTTGATCTGCTCAAGCAAATGAGCGAGGGCAGCGAAGCCGATCCAGCCAGACGCCTGGCTGAACTGAACAAGAAACGTGATGACATTGACGCCGAGATTGCCCGGGTACAAGCGGGCGATATGCAGTTGCTGGATGACACGGCGCTGAAAGACCGTTTCCAGCAATTCATGCAGGGAGCCCGTGAGCTGCTCGCCGACTTCCGTGAAGTGGAACATAACTTTCGCCAGCTGGATCGACGCGTGCGCGAACGCATTGCCCTGTGGGAAGGCAGCAAGGGCGAGCTGCTGGAAGATATCATGGGTGAGCGGGATGCCATTGCCGATTCTGATCAGGGCAAGAGCTTTCGTGCCTTCTGGGATTTTCTGCTGTCCAGCCGTCGGCAGGAAGAGCTGACCGGGCTGCTGGATCACGTGCTTGCGCTGCCTGCGGTGGCGGACCTGAACCCGGATACCCGCACCCGCCGCGTGCATTACGACTGGATGGAGGCCGGTGAACATACCCAGCGTACCGTCGCAGCCTTATCGCATCAGTTACGCCGCTTTCTGGACGACCAGGCCTGGCTCGAGAACCGTCGCATTATGGATATTCTTCGAAATATTGAAAGCAAGGCACTGGCGCTGCGCGACACGCCCCCATCTGGGAGCGTCATGGAAATTGCGCAAGCCGGTGCAGAAATCGAGCTTGCCATGGAACGCCCCCTGTTCACACCCTCGCTCAAACCCGTCATTACAGACCTTACTCTTCAGGCCGGCGATGTAGACATTGACGCGCAAGCCTTGTTCGATCAGGTGGTCATCGACAAGGCGCGGCTCACCCGCCATATCCGGCACGCCTTGCAACTGCACGCCCAAACCACCCTGCATGAACTGGTGATCAGCCAGCCTCTGCAACATGGGCTGGCCGAGCTGGTGGCCTATCTGCAACTGGGCAGTGACGCATTTAACATCGTGGTCGATGAGGGCACACCCGAGCCTGTCTACTGGCAAACGACAGGTGCCGATGGCCAGGCCATAACACGTTGCGCACGCCTGCCCCGTGTGATCTTCGCTCGCTGAATCGAGAATCAAAAACCGAGGACAATGAATAATGGAAGAAGACAGCAAGCCGGGCGTAGACTTGTCGACACTGCTGATCAGTCTGCTCAAGCGTGTGCTTTATCGTGATGATGATGAGCGTCAATGGGCGGCCTTGCTGAACCTGCAATCCGGTGTGCGTGATTACGTCGCGATAGTAAACCTTGACCTGGTGCTTGATGAAGCCGAAGGTTATGCCTTCCTGAAAAGCCGCCCTGATCCCGCCGATGACGATCCTGCACCACGTCTGCCGCGGCTGGTAGCGCGTCGTCAACTGCCCTTTGCGGTCAGTTTGCTGCTTGCCTTGCTGCGCAAGAGGCTCGCCGAATTTGATGCGGGCGGTGGCGACACACGCCTGGTGATGACACGCGATGAAATCGTTGACCTGGTGCGGCTATTCCTGCCTGATGGCCCGAATGAAGCCCGGCTGATCGATCAGATCGAAACCTCAATCAACAAAGTGGTTGATCTCGGATTCCTGCAGAAACTCAAATCCGCCAGCGGTACTTCAGCAGGGCTGGCCACTTACGAAGTGAAGCGCATTCTGAAAGCCTTTGTTGATGCGCAGTGGCTGTCCGAGTTCGATGCGCGCCTGGGCGCTTACCAGTTCCAGCTTACCGGTTCAAGCAACGCTACGGAGCGTGTCAACGATGAATGATCCGCACTCATTGGGCCTTGAGTTCCTCACGGATGACAGCTTGTCGGGCTTTCGGCTGGCACGGCTGGAAGTGTTCAACTGGGGCACGTTTGACAGCAGGGTATGGACATTGCAACTGGATGGCAAGAACGGTCTGCTGACCGGAGATATTGGCTCCGGGAAATCGACCCTGGTCGATGCCATCACCACATTGCTGGTACCTGCCAACCGCATTGCCTACAACAAAGCTGCGGGTGCCGACAACAAGGAAAGAACCCTGCGCTCTTATGTGCTGGGGCATTACAAGTCAGAACGCAACGAGGTGACTGGTGCCGCCAAACCGGTCAGCCTGCGTGACAACACCAGTTACTCGGTCATTCTGGGCGTGTTTCACAACGCAGGTTACGACCAGACCGTCACACTGGCCCAGGTGTTCTGGATGAAAGACCTGCAGGGGCAACCGGCACGGTTCTTTCTGGGCGCAGAACGCGAGCTGTCGATTGCGACTGACTTCGCCAGTTTCGGGTCAGACATTGCCCAGTTGCGTAAAAAGCTGCGCGGACTGGGGGCCGAACTGCATGACAGTTTCCCGCCCTATGCGGCGTGGTTTCGCCGGCGCTTTGGCATTGAAAACGATCAGGCCCTGGAGTTATTCCACCAGACCGTTTCCATGAAGTCGGTAGGCAACCTGACCGATTTCGTGCGCAATCATATGCTTGAACCCTTCGAAGTCGGTCCACGCCTGCAGGCGTTGATTGTCCACTTCGATGACCTCAATCGTGCACATCAGGCCGTGCTTAAAACCCGACAACAAGTTGAATTGCTGACACCGCTGATTGCAGACTGCAACCGCCACACTGAACTGACTGCCGGCGTTGAACGGTTACGGGAATGCCGTGATAGTCTGCGGCCCCACTTTGCAGGTCTGAAACTCGGCCTGATTGACAAGCGGCTGGACACGCTGTCAGAAGAATGGGATCGAACGGATGCGCTTGTGCAGAAACTTGATGCGGCGCATGAGACACAACGCCAGCAGATCGATGAGCTCAGGCAGGCCATCCATGACAACGGCGGCGACCGGCTGGAACGTCTGGCGGTCGAGATCCGCAAGAAAGAACAGCTGCGGGATACCCGTAAAGCCAAGGCCGGTCGCTATGGTGAGCTTGCTGCGGTACTGGAAGAGCCTGCAGCCACAGATGTTATTGGCTTCAACACGCAGCGCGGCAAGTACCAGAGCTGGCGCGAGGACGCCCGCAACCGTGATGCCGATCTGCAAAACATCCTGACTGAACACGCCGTAACCTTACGCCAGGGCAGGCTTGAACATGAACAACAGAGTGCGGAAATAGAAAGTCTCAAGCGCCGGCGCAGCAACATTGATGACCAGCAGATCCAGATCCGTGCGGCACTGTGTGCGGCACTGGACCTGAATGTGGATGACATGCCCTTCGCCGGCGAACTGATCCAGGTGCGCGACGATGAGCGCGACTGGGAAGGCGCTGCCGAGCGTTTGCTACGCGGTTTCGGTCTGGCTCTGCTGGTGCCGGACGCGCATTACAAGGCCGTTGCTGAATGGGTTGACGGTGCGCATCTACGGGGTCGTCTGGTGTATTTCCATGTCAGGCCTCGCAAATCGGGTGAGCTGCCCGACCTGCACCGCGACTCGCTGGTCCGCAAGCTGGCCATCAAAACAGACTCACCCCATTACGATTGGCTGGAGCGCGAACTGGCGCATCGATTTGATGTCGCCTGCTGTCTCACCCAAGAGCAATTTCGTCGAGAAACCCGGGCCATCACTCGTGCAGGCCAGGTCAAGGACCCGAGCGGACGACACGAAAAAGATGACCGCCATCGAATTGGAGACCGTAGCCGCTACGTGCTGGGCTGGAGCAACCGTGAAAAAATTGCTGCGCTGGAAACCCGACGCAACCAGCTTGAGGCCCGGCTTGGTGAAGTGGGTCATCAAATCAGCCTTATCCAGAAAGAACGCGACGGGCTTGCCCGACGCCTTGATGCACTGACCCGACTGGAAGAGTTTTCGGCCTTCGAAGAGCTTGACTGGGCCAGCGTCGCCACCGAGATTGCACAGCTTGAAGACGAGCGCAGTCGGCTCGAGTCGGCCTCGGACGTGCTTAAACAGTTAAACGACAGCCTGCGCAACATGCAGGCAACCCTGAAAGACACCGCAACAGACCTGCAGGCTACGCGCGAAAAGCGCGCAAAGATAGAACAACGACGCGCTGATGCACACGATCTGCGAGAGCAGACTCATGCGCTCTGCCTGGATATTGCCCTCGACGATTCCTTACAGACAACGCTGCAGAACATGCGTACAGAAGCATTGGGCCACCATCAGCTAACCGTCGAGTCTTGCGACAACCGCGAGCAAGACGTACGCACCTGGTTGCAGGCACGCATTGACGCCGAAGATTCAAAGCTCAAGCGTCTGGCAGAGAAAATCATCAAAGCCATGGCGTTCTTCAAGGACATGTTCAAGCTTGAAACCGCCGAAATGGATGCCAGCCTTGAAGCGGCCTTCGAGTATGAAAACCTGCTGATGCAGTTGAATCGCGACGACCTGCCCCGCTTTGTTGAGCGCTTCAAAGAACTGCTGAACGTCAATACCATCAACGAAATCGCCAACTTCAATGCCCAATTGGCCCGCGAGCGCGAAACCATCAAAGAGCGCATCGCCCACATCAATAAATCTCTGGGTGAGATTGACTACAACCCTGGCCGATACATCGTGCTCGAATCACAGCCCAGCCCCGATGCCGAGATCCGCGACTTCCAGCAAGAGTTGCGTGCCTGCACCGAAGGTGCTGTCACGGGTTCTGACGATGCCCAGTATTCCGAAGCGAAATTCCTGCAGGTCAAAGCCATCATCGACCGTTTCCGTGGACGCGAAGGTTTGTCCGAACAAGATCGGCGCTGGACCGCGAAGGTCACCGATGTGCGCAACTGGTTCCTTTTGCGGCCAGCGAACGCTGGCGCGAAGACAACAGCGAACACGAACATTATTCAGATTCCGGCGGCAAATCGGGTGGACAAAAAGAAAAACTGGCTTACACGATTCTGGCCGCGAGCCTGGCCTATCAGTTCGGGCTCGAATGGGGGCCGTCCGCTCCCGCTCCTTCCGTTTCGTGGTGATCGACGAAGCCTTCGGACGCGGCTCGGATGAATCTGCACAGTATGGTCTTAAATTGTTCCGGCAACTCAATCTGCAACTGTTGATCGTGACGCCACTGCAGAAAATCCACATCATCGAGCCCTATGTCTCGAGCGTTGGCTTTGTCCACAACGAAGGTGGCAAAGCATCGAAGTTGCGCAATCTTTCCATCGAGGACTATAGGGCCCAGAAGGCGGTGATGGCAGTTCAGCCTGAACAAGAGGTCTCTGATCAGTGACGTGGACCCGCCCTGACGTCTTGAAGGCGCAATTGATGCGGCTGTGGGAGCGCGGCGAGTTGCAGCGCGACGTGGTGTCGGGCCACGATCGCTTTCCGCTGCGCCTGGCCCTCAAGACCCCAAGCTCAGCACAAATCACCGATCAATTCAACGCGGTCCGCGAATGGGTTGCAGAACTGGCCGGTATGAAATATGTGCGCGTTGAGTGGCAAACGGTTCGACACCGCGTCCACGGAACACAGAAACTACCCGCGTGCGTGTGGGTTGAGACCTGCGAAGAAGCCTTGACCTGGCTGGGCAAACGCAAAGACCATGACCGGTTTTCAGCGTTGGTTTCAGTCACCCGGCAGACGCATGCTGCCCTGCTGCCCTGGCTGGAAAAACGTCCGTTACACGCACTGGAACTATCGGCCGAATGGCCTGGACTGCTGGCGGTGGTGGAATGGATGGTCGAACATCCGCGCCCGGGCATTTATTTACGTCAGGTCGACCTGCCTGGCATTCACAGCAAATTCATCGAAATCCATCGCGGGGTTCTGGCCGAGTTGCTTGATCTGGCCTTGCCTGCCGACGCCGTTGATACCCGAAAAATGGGTATTAGCCAGTTTCCGGCCCGCTATGGCTTTCTGGAAAAGCCGACGCGTATCCGCTTTCGTGTGCTTGACCCAACCATCCGTTTCGTACCTGGCTCAGACTGTCCGGATGTCACGCTGGACGCCATTAGTTTCAGCCTTCTGGACCTGAACATACGACGCGTGTTCATCACAGAAAACGAAACCAACTTCCTGGCATTTCCCCGGTGCAAAATGCCATTGTCATTTTTGAGCAGGTTACGGTTGGGATGCCCTGGCGTGCAGCCAATGGCTGAACAACTGCGCAATACATTATTGGGGGATATCGATACCCATGGTTTCGGCATTCTGGATCAATTACGCAACCACTTTGAGCACGTTACTTCGTTCTTGATGGACAAGGCAACGCTTGAAGCGCATGCGCCATTCTGGGGGCATGAAGCCAACCCTCTTCGCGCCGACTTGCACCGACTGACACCTGAAGAAAGCGCCCTTTACAATGACCTGCGTGACAACCGACTTCGGGCCGGATTGCGTCTGGAGCAGGAATACATCGGTTTCGGTTGGTTGACGGGCAGGTTGCTGCAACTTGGTCCAGGGTGACCTTGCTACACGCTATTAATCGGGCCGTCAATCCATCGACCCCGTCGACAATTACCGATAAGACCCCAACCTTGCCAGCACATTCACTCGTGCCATGTTCTCAACCGAATTAACCGGTGTGTGAAACAGTGCCGGGTTACCCACCACAATCGCCAGTGCCTGGGCCCGTGAAATCGCCACATTCAATCGATGCTTGTCAAACAGAAACTCAATGCCGCGCGGCGCTTCAGAGGCATCACTGCAGCACAGGCTGAAAAACACGACCGGCGCTTCCTGCCCCTGGAACTTATCCACACTGCCTACCCGTGCGTCATCGCCCAGTGCCTGTTTCAGCTTGCCTACCTGGTGGTTGTAGGGCGACACGAACAAGATATCTGACCAGCCGATCGGGCGTACCTCGCCCTTCTTCGTAGTAAACGGGCGACCCAGCAATTCACCCGACAACCGGACAATTTCCTCGACTTCCTCGTCGCTGGCCTGTGTATTGCCTTGATGCTCGACCGCTACGAAGATGACCCCCGACGCCTGGTTCAGAATACCGTTGTAATTCATGGGAACCTGGATGGTTTGCAGGGCATTATCCGGGTCCGCCTTGAGCTGGCCCTTATAAATGGCATTACTGATGAATTCATTCACCTTGGGGTGCATGCGATAGGTCGTATCCAGAAAGACGCCCAGTGCGGGGTCGATAATGGGCTCTTCATGCAGCAAATAATCCAGCACGGAATCACCGCTTTGCGCCGGATGCGTCCCTTGGGTGGGCTGCCCCAACTGCATCTGGTCACCCATCAGCACCAGATTTTTTGCGCTGCGGCTCATCCCCACCAGATTGGCGACGGCCACCTGCCCGGCCTCGTCAATGAACAGGTAATCCAGCTGGCCCTTCATATCGTCACGCGTAAACCCCCAGGCCGTCGTCCCCAGCACGCATCCGGGCCCAAGGTGACCAGAAAGATCAGCGTTCTGCACGATCTCGACCCCTAATTTATGCAATTCAGGTTCGGTGTCCTTGCTGGCACAGCAATGCACGACAATGCCCTGGTCGCGACAATAGCGTGCCACGCCCAGAATCAGGTTGTTGATCGCCTTATGGCTATTGCTGCTGATACCGACACGTTTTCCTTGTTTGACGAGCGCACCGATAATGCGCGACGCCGTGTAACTTTTACCCGCTCCGGGTGGGCCTTGAATCGCGAGATAACTGTTTTCAAGCGATTGAACCGCTTGAATAATTTGCCGCAAGCGCTCATCGGGTTGATCCGACGTTACCAGCGCTGCCCCGGTTGATTCGCCACGCCGGGGTTGGGACCGCAACAGAAAATCGGTAATCGCTGACGGCGCCAATGCGTTATCGGCCCAGGCTTGGGCGACGTCCTGGATGGCAACGGGTATATAGGCAGGGTTGACATAATCGTCAGGGATCAGGGTTATCAAATATCCTGGATCCAGGCTGCTTTGCACGACGATAAACCCTTGATCCAGACGGGACTCATTGGCCTGGTATTTCACTTTCAACCCGGCAGGTGCGCCCAGCGCATAAAAAGATGCCCCATCATCGCGCGGCGGCTTGAATTCCTGATCAGGATTGAAACGGTACTCATACGACAAATTGCGTACCTTGGGTGCATGCTTGAAGGGCTCCCGCGTCGTGCGGGTGCAATTCGCCAGGCAATCCATATCATCTTCCAGCTCAAGGTGATCTTTGCCCAGCCGATCAAACAGACGCCAGAATACCGGTTTGCTTTCACGACGATGAAACTCAAGCATCCAGGCCAGATTCTCGGTCACGCGCGCCTGTTCTTGCAGAGCCGGATCGGCAGACTCTTTTTCGGCACGTCGCAAAAGCGCATCGCGCAGTTTCAGTCGGGCGTCAATTTCCGGGGCGGGTTCAGGCTCTTTAACTTCGGTACTGCCCGCATAGGTAATGCCTGCCTGGGCTTGCTGGCTGCGCAGCCACTCGGTCAATTCCTGCGTAGAGTTGCAGTCATCCATGTTGTAGTCGCGCAGGCTGCGAAGAACCTCGGAAGTCTGCCAGCTGTCACCCTCTTCGCCTGCCCTGAAGGCTTCACGCCAGCTGTCGTAGGCCACGACGGAATCGCCGCCAGACGCAACATCCGTGTCACGACCCGACCGGTAGAGGTGTTCGATATTCTTGATGGAGTAACGCGGCTCACCCACCATGAGGCTGGTTTTCACCACCATGTACAGATCGATAAATACGCCATTGCGCAACAACTGGTCGACCTCATGCTCACGCACCCCATACCGGCCCATCAGTTTGCGACAGGCCGTGATTTCGTAACTGGCATAGTGGTAGATATGCATGGCCGGATCGTGCTGCCAACGCGCATAGACCCAGTCAATAAACGCCATGAAGGCCTGCTTTTCCTGGGCGGCATCATGGGCCCAGAAATCCCGAAAGCAGCGTTGACCCGTATCATCAAAATAGGTGCAGCCCCACAGATATTCCAGCCCCCGTGTTCCAGCGGGTAACCCTCGATATCAAAGAACACATCCAGAGGGCTGTGCGGCGGCAATGTCGACAGACCCTGATCAGGACGATCAGGGTTTTCGGGAAGCAATTCAAACAATGGTTGTTGCAAGTTCTCGCTGCGCTGCTGCAATGACGCCTGGGCGCGGAGTCGACAAACGATTTCCGGCTGCATTCCCGGCACAGTGTTTGCCGGGAGATCAATCAGCTGTTGACGCGTCATGACCCCAGCATTATTCAGCCGCTTGATCTGGGATCGCGTCATGGTGGCCACAGACCCCAGGTAATCCGATTGGCCTAGCAAACGCTGCGCGTGCTCTGACCACCGGCCATGATCTGCATAGTCGGCGGGATCCGGCACGTTTTCTGGATCAAACTGCTGTTGAGTCGTCAGAAAACCGGCTTTCAGGGCACGGTAGTAGTAAAAATAGTCGTCTGCGCGCAAACGGCTGAACGAGCCGTTCCCCAGAGCAACGACCACAAATTCGGGACGCCGGCCCTGCAAAGATTGCAGCATGTCGGCGTAACAACACAACTGCACGACATGCGCGGGCTTGACTGAAGACGACAGTTTGGTGTCCCAGACTTCATAATGATAATCACCCAGATTGCTGCGCCCCGGAACCTTGACCAGGAAGTCCGCCAGCCCCTGAACGGCGGTTGCTCAAGCATGGCCTGGAAAATGACATCGACACCCTGGGCCATTGCCTTGCGCAACGCCTGCTGTGCCTTAAGCTGGCTGTCTGGTTTTTTGGCATTGACGTTCGCGATCTCGACAACGCTCTTGCCCTCACGGCGAAAGGCTTCCAGTTGCGCCGCTTCGTGCTGCAACCCCTTGCGCGCCAGAGCGTCAAGCAGCGAATCGCCTTCGTCAACCTCCGATACTTCTTCCGGATTTTCCAGCCGAAAACGATCCATCCAGGACGCGTACGGACTAGCCATATACGTGGTCAGGTCGCTGGGCGAAAAGACAAGATGCCGGGTATTGGGGTCAATGTACATAGGATGCTAAAAAAATTATCACAATGAAGTCTACTATGCTTTATTGCTCAGACGCATCCAGCATCACCAGACGCTGCGACAACAGACAATCTTTCAATACACGGATCGACCCTGAAATTTCCCTTTGATTTGCTGGCTCATTGTCATTGCTGAAATTCAACGTGAGCCCATCCATTGAATCAAGATTCGCCCCCGGCAAAACCTAGCAATTTCCCTTCTTTGCCTGACCGGGTGGACAGAACGAACCCGAAGAACGGCCACCATCCGGGTCCACAATTACCGACCCTCTGGGCGTGTGTACAGCGCATGCGGAAAGCAAAGACAAAACAGCACAGACAAACAGCACTTTTTTCATGACCAGGCCCCATGGTTTAGACAGTGGCTGATTTTGCACCAATAGAAAATATGCAACATCACAAAAGGTAACCCGCCACACCTGGCGTTTTTATGGTAAAAATACTGTTCATATAAACAGTATCTGGAGATTCACCCCATGTACGCCATTACACTTCAAGACGCCCCCTCAATTATTCCGCAACAGGCCCGGATCGATGCCGAAACCCGTTTTCAAAAACCCTTGAACGCGCATTGGGCGGGCCCGAAAACGTCATGTTGGCTTACCGAGCCTGGCAAACCGCAGAAGAAACCTCTGACATCGAACTGTCATACGAGCAAATCGCCCTGGTTAAAAAGTGGCTGGCTGCTGCATCCAGGGCACGCAACGATGGGCTGCGCGACCTGGGGAAACCGAAGCATGGTTTGAGGTACGGGCCATAAAATAGGCGGCTCACCAGCCTTGCCAGGCCGCCGCCAGGCTGGCCACCATATACACAGCAGCATCACCGTAGGTCAGCAGGTTTTTGCGTTGTACAGGGTCAACAAGCACTACTTGCCGAAAACCCTGTCGTTCCCAATAAGCCTGCGAACCTTGCACAGAGACCAGTGCAGCCTGCATGACGCCGCGTTCATGTGCTTGCGCGAACAAAAGCTGCAGCATATGACGCGCAATACCTTTACCAGAATGTAATGGGTGCACACACATGTCATGTACATACAGAACATGCCCATCTTCTTCTGACAGGTCAAAATCACCATGCAAAGGGGTCACTTTGCCCGGCACAGACCAATAAGCAACGGCATAGGCTTGCAAAGTCTTGCCATCAGCTCCTGTCAGACCCACTGAACACTGGTGTTCACTCGCCAAACGACGGGTAAACACATCGGTGCTTTCAAGAAAACCATCGCCATAACACGCGATCTGCACGTGGTGCAGGCCAGACACATCGGCAGGAGTCAAACGATGCAGCCGTAACGAAGAAGGCCGTGTATTTATCAAAGACATGGTTCATTTTATAACGCCCATAACTCTTTGTTACCAAAACCCTGCCCTCTTTCATCAATGATTACGTAACCTCTGTCTTGGGACAAACAGATCTGCCTGCACGACAACCGGCAAACATTTACCCCTTTTCCATAGTTGTCAATCACCGGAGAACGCCATGCAACACACACCCGACTGCTGCCCCGACTCCCTGAAAAACAATGATCGACGCCATTGGCTTATGGCTGGTTTTGGTTTAAGTGTGGCCGCTGCGGCCGGTCTGTCTGTCATCCCGGCCACCGCAGCGGCCGTTTCATTGACACAGGCGCAGCGCGATGCCATGACACCCGACCAGGTCATCGACATGCTGCAGCAAGGCAATGCCCGCTTTCGCAGCGGGAAAATGCAGTCTCATGATTTTCTTGCCCAGAAGCGGGCTACGGCCACAGGCCAGTACCCGGCGGCCGTGATTCTAAGCTGCATCGACTCACGCGCCCCGGGCGAAATCATTTTTGATACCGGTATCGGCGATGCATTCGGTGCACGAATTGCCGGGAATATTGCCACCCCAGACCTGATTGGCAGCATGGAATTTGCATGTGCAGTCGCCGGGGCCAAACTGGTGTTGGTCCTGGGTCACACCGGTTGCGGTGCCATCGCAGGTGCCATCAATGGCGTAAAACTCGGCAATTTGACCGGGCTGCTGCAACAAATCGAACCCGCAGTAAAGGCAACAACTTACGATGGCGAACGCACAGGCAGCAATCGCGCCTTCGTCGATGCCGTAGCGCGCCAAAACGTACAGTTAACCGTCAATGTCATTCGCCAGAACAGCGCCATATTGGCCGGGTTGGAAAAAGACGGCAAAATCAAGATGATCGGTGCCATGTACGACCTGTCGAATGGCGAAGTTGCATTTCTGCATTAAATGTACAACGGCACCTGCTTTCAGGGCTTTACCGTGGTTCCCATCCTTGCCCGGGTAAAAATTCGCTGTTAGTCTGGCATTCCAGCCGCCTTTCAACAAGGTGCCTGAGCCATCCTCGCGTTTGCTCGTCCCGCAAACGGAAAATGACTGACAAAAACGGGAAAACCCATGAAACGCGTTATTTCTACCCTTCTTCTTGGTCTTATCGTCGGGCTTCCTGCCGCGACTAACGCCGGTGACAGGTACAGTGACGTCGTCGAGTGGGTGCCCTGGCAAGGACGGCTGCCACGCAACGCTATCCGGGGCGGTATTGACCAGGACGGCAGGGTTCCGCTGTATATCTGTCGGGCGCATCATATCAATGGCATCCACCCAGGCAAACTGCTTAGCGGAAAATGCAATATTGGCTGGGGTGGCGGCGAAGTTGTCTTGCACCACTTCGAAGTACTGGTATCAACCGAGCGATACTACCGTCACCGGGATCGCGACCGCTATTACGACGATGACCGACGACGATAAGTTCGCATATTCGGCCCAATATCGCATGGGCGACGATCTGATTACAGTAAAAAAACAGGGTGAAACTTTTCACCCTGTTTTGACTTCACATGCAGTACAACTTAATTCGCAGACCCTTCAATTTGATCTTGAGTCAGACCCATATAACCAGAAAGAACGATTTCTACCGTTTCTAAACCGCCGTTATTGTTGCCATTACCATTGCCATTGCTGCTGACACCTTTGCTGAACTGTACAAGCAATGCGCTTGAGTCGGCCTGACCATCGCCATTGGTGTCTACCACATAAACATCGCCCGTCTGCTTGACGCCAGCAAGCTTGAGCTTGTCATTGCCATCGAAGCCCTGAAGTACCTTCCGATCATTAACAAAATCAAGCCCATGATTGACCACAAACGTGGTTACAGCACCAAAATCAGGCTGCGTAACATCTGGCTGCTCATCGGCCCCGACCAAAAGAAACTTGATGATTTCGGTATTCGACACAGCGCCATGCTCATCATGAACCTGAACCGCAAATTCGACCGGAACCTGCTCTGAAGCCACCAATTTATCAAGCGCTTCTGGATTGACGGTGAAGGTATAGTCACCCGTGACCGGGTTCAACCTCAGGGTTCCATAAGCAGTCGTTATTGAAATTGTACCGTCGGCCTGAGGAGCAACATCTGCAGCATCAGCAAAGCCAAAGGTCAGAACAGCACCGTTATCAACATCGCTTGCCTCAAGTCGACCATCGTATGAACGAGATGACTCGGGGTTGGGCGTATCGTTGATGACCAAAGGCGCCTCAGGCAAGACCGCAAGCGTCGGCGCGTCGTTCAAACCGATAATTTCAACCGTAGCTGTCGCAATGCTGAGTGCACCGTTGCCCATGCGGATGACATAGTCAAATGCATCAACAGCGACTTCACCTTGAGCAAGGCTCTGATGATTGACAGAAGAAATGTCATAGCGAACAACGCCGTTGTCAAAACTGACAACTGCACCAGAACTTAACGTTACGCTACTTAAAACCGGCACCTGCGAACTGCTGGACGTAATACCTTGTACCACTGAGTAAAGCTTGGCTGAGCCAGGATCATTGGCCAAAACATCAAGCGTCACAACGGCCTGATCTTCATTAATCGCCGATGCAAGATATTCGTTTTTAGCCGCACCAGTCTGAAAAGCGATCTTCTCAGTTGTGGGGGTTTTATCGGCAACGGGTTTGCTGTTTTTTGACATGAACTACTCCTGTGAGCAGAAAATAAAAATAGCCGGTGCTGCTGGCTATTTGACCTAGCAACCCGGCTATCTTCATGAGACCCGTGGCTTTCCGACCCTGCATCGCTGCAGGTTTGGCGAAAAACTTTATGAATGAATTTTACGTTACGTTGTTTTTAAAAACCAGATTTTTGTTATCGACGTTGTACCTTTACACAAGGAAGACAGACTGTATATATGCTCCCCAAAACTGTTGCATGAAGAACCTCGATCACGCAACCACATACAAATGATCGTGCACCGGCCCCAAAATACACACTGGACAAAACAAACAAAGCGTTGCGGGACGCCAGCGGCAGGTTTTGCAAACTGACTCACAGCGAATTCGTGATATTGCTGATTCTGGCGCTGGAGCCTGGACGACGGGTTAGCGGTACTGACCAGCCGCTTGCGCGCCACATGCAAAAAACACTTTGGCACAGTAAACGTGATCAAGGCTGAGCGCAGCGTGGGTTATTGCCTGATGCTGCCTAATGCGCTAACCGACTGGGCAAACACCCAACACCCAGCCTAGTGAAATCCCTAGCCGAAACTGTCATCATCCCGACAGATGACGGCAGCCACCCTGTCTACACTGCGTTCATAACACTACAGAACATATTCCAACCACTGGAGAGACAAGGGTAGCCCATGGATATTGATCTTGCCGAACTGGCGTCTTTGGTGACGCTGCTGAAAGAGGCGGATTTCACCGAATTTCGCTATGACAAAGGAGACACCCACATTGTTGTGCGTCGTGGCCCGTTAGACATGGCGATCGCCCACGCAGCAACGTTACCTGCGGTCGTAGCGGCACACGGGAACGCGGCACCTGCCGTACATACCGCAACAACAACCGGCACCACTGCAGCGGCGACCACTCAAAACGTCGCCCCTCCTGCAGCGGCAGCATCCACAACAACCTACGCCACACCAACCTCACGTCCTGGAAAGACGGCCGTCAGCCGTGAGCCAGTTCCCGGGGCACACGTCGTGACCGCCCCCATGCTGGGCACGTTCTATGCGGCACCCAAACCGGGCGAGCCGGCTTTCGTGGCCGTCGGTGATGTCGTTGGCTCCGACGCCGTCGTCTGCATCGTCGAAGTGATGAAGCTGATGAACTCGGTCCACGCTGACATCAGCGGCACGATTGTGGCCATTCATGCCGAAAACGGCGAGCTGGTTGAATTCGGCCAACCCCTGTTCAGTATTCAAGCCTCGAGCGCATCATGACGACCTTGCCCCGCAAAGTCTTTGTCGCCAATCGTGGCGAGATTGCACTGCGCATCATCGAAGCCTGTGATCGACTGGGTATCGATACGGTGCTGGGCGTCTCCGCCTTCGACAAACACTCGCTACCCGCACGACGGGCCGGTCAAACCGTTGTGCTGGGCCCCTCTCACGCCTCGGAAAGCTACCTGAACATCGACGCTGTCATTCACGCCGCCGTCAGCACGGGTTGCACGGCACTTCACCCGGGTTACGGCTTTTTGTCCGAACGGGTTGCCCTGGCCAATGCCTGCGCCGCAAACAACCTGATCTTCATCGGCCCCCGGCCTGAGCATCTTGAAATTCTGGGTGACAAACTCAGTGCACGACAGGTTGCACAAGCGGCGGGCGTCCCGGTTTCACCGGGTGGGCCGACCACCTCTGGCGCAGAGGCTCTGGCGCTGGCCGAACAGATCGGTTATCCGGTGCTGGTCAAGGCGGCCTTCGGGGGTGGCGGACGCGGCATGAAGCTGGTGCACACTGCCAGTGATCTGGTTGCCGCCTGGGAACTGGCCGCCGCTGAGGCCCAGGCCGCCTTTGGCGACGGCACCGTCTTTGTCGAACGCTTCGTGGCGGATGCAAAACACGTTGAAGTGCAGATTCTGGGTGACCAGCATGGCCATCACATCCATCTGGCAGAACGTGAATGCTCGGTGCAATACCGCTATCAAAAGATGCTGGAGGAAGCCCCTGCACAGCCCTGGCGCCATCGGCGCGGGAAGCGCTGCACGGCTATGCCCTGAGCCTGGCCAGGCAGATCAACTACGTGAGCCTGGGTACCATCGAATTTTTATACGACGTGCAGCGCGACGCCTGGTGTTTTCTGGAAGTGAACCCGCGCGTTCAGGTCGAGCATCCGGTCACCGAGTCCGTGACGGGTGTGGATCTGGTTCGCGAGCAGATCCTGGTGGCGTTTGGTGAACCACTGTCGCTGCGGCAAGAAGACATTCGGGTCGATGGCCATGCCATTGAACTGCGCCTGACCGCACAAGATGCCCGACGGGGGCTGACGCCCTCACCCGGCACACTGACACGCTGGCGACCGGCCCCGCTGGGCGGCGTGCGACTGGACACCCATCTGTACGAAAACTACCGGTTCCCACCCCATTACGATGCGCTGATGGCCAAGATCATTGCCTGGGGCCCGGATCGCGAATCGGCCCTTCAACGGCTGACGCTGGCACTCAACCGGCTGGATATCGAGGGGCCACGCACCAACCTGCCCCTGCTGCAACGACTGGTCACTGCGCCAGACGTTATTGACAACCGCGTGACCACACGGTGGCTGGAAGATGCCCTGCCACGGCTTATGGAAGACCCCTCATGACTGACGTCCGATTGATTGATGTAAGCCTGCGCGACGGCAACCAGAGCATCTGGGGTGCTGTTGGCGTTCGTACCGGTACTATTGAACGGGTGGCCCCCACATCAATGCCGCGCGTTACTATGCGGCCGAGGCCGCCACCAGTACCATGTTTGCCACAGCCGTGCGCTACCATCGTGAAGACCCGTGGGATCGCCTGGATGCCCTGCGCAAGGCCATGCCCGATACCACCCTGGGTTTTCTGACAACCGGCAAGCGCTTCATCACTTTTTCGCGCACGCCGCCCAATCTGTTCAAACTGGCCTTCGAGCTGCTGCGCCGTCATGGTGTGACGCGCATGTGGGTCGTTGACCCCATGCACGATATGGAGGCGGCCATGTCGACAGCCCGGCTGGCAAAAGAAGCGGGCTTCGAGGAAGTGATTGGCGGGCTGTGCTACACCATCAGCCCGGTGCATACCGACACGTATTTCACCGAAAAAATTGCCCAGTTCGACAACTGCGATGCGATTGATTCAATTTACATCAAAGACCCGGCCGGGCTGCTGACCCCCGAGCGGCTGAATACCCTGGTACCCAGCCTGCGCAGCGGGCTTAAAAACAAGGTCATTGATGAACTGCACACCCACTGCAACACAGGCCTGGCCCCGCTGACGCTGCTGGCCGGCGCCGACCTGGGCTTGCGTCACCTGCACTGCGCCCTGCCGCCGCTTGCCGAAGGGGCCTCGCACGCCTCGGCGCTGCAACTGGTGAACAATCTGAAAGCCCGTGGCCACTCGGTTGATGTTGATAGTGACGCCATGCAACGCGCTTCTGACGCACTGATGCGGGAGGCCAGGCTGCGTAACCTGCCCGAAGGCAAGCCCCTGATGTACGACGAAGCCTACTACCGCCACACCCTGCCGGGCGGGGTGCTCAGCACAACCGCACGCCAGCTGCGCGAAATGGGTAAAGAACACCTGATGCCCGCTGTTGTTGACGAATCACTTCAAGTTCGGGCAGATTTGGGCTGGCCGATTGTGGTAACCCCGTTTGCTCAATACATCGTGACGCAAGCGGCCCTGAACGTGATGGCCGGTGAGCGTTACCTGCGCATCAGCGACGAAGTGGTCGACATGCTGCTGGGTGACTGGGGGCCCATGCCGGGGCCTGTCAACCCCGAATTGCTGGATCGTGTCCACAACCTGCCACGCGCGCGACAACGAGCAGACCGACCCGAACCGGAAGTGCCGTCCCTGGACGAACTGCGACGCCGTTTTGGAGGCACGCTCAGCGATGAAGACCTGCTGATGCGCGCGGTCATGCCC
Organism: Neopusillimonas aromaticivorans; assembly: GCF_030344915.1. Taxonomy (GTDB): domain Bacteria; phylum Pseudomonadota; class Gammaproteobacteria; order Burkholderiales; family Burkholderiaceae_B; genus Neopusillimonas; species Neopusillimonas aromaticivorans. Next base: position 131,406 of record NZ_CP128233.1, read on the forward strand.
ACCGAACAAATGGACGCCATGATCACCGAACGCGACAGCCGGCGGCGTGCGCGCGCCAGTGGCGCTGACCTCGGTCTGCGCGAACTGGCCGCCGCATTAAGCGACCCCAGCGCCCCTTGTCGATCCGTGTTACGCAGGGTGATGCCACCCTGACCCTGACCGGAAAACAAACCTCTGCCACCTGACCAGAACCGACACTCATGAATGCACCTGCACCCTTCCCTTACCTGAACTCACTGTACGAAAAACGTGATGCCCAGGCCATTCTGACCGATCTGGCCCACGCCAATGGCTGGATGCTTGATGTGGATGGCTGCCTGGTCAAAACCAGCAAGGCCGGCGGTGCCGGCGGCAAGGCCATTGAAGGGGCCGCCCAATTGCTTGACTGGTTGCGCCGCAACGAACGCGATTTTGTGATCTGTACCAATGCGTCGCAGCGCACCGTCGCAACCTACGCAGCTCATCTGCGCGACATCGGACTGGACATTGCCGATCACGAAATGATGACCGCCGCCACAGCCGCCGGCGACACCATTGCCCGTGCCCAACCGGGCGCACGGGTGCTGGTGGTCGGCGACGAAGGCATGATCGAAGCCGTACGCAGTTCCGGGCTGGAGGCCGTTCCCCCTGACACCACCAATGCCGACGCCGTCGTGGTCGGTGCCGCCGACAATTACACCTCGGCCAATCTGAATGCTGCCTGCCTGAGCATCACCGACCATGGCGCCCCCTGTACACCTCGGTCGCCTCGCCGTGGTTTCATGGCGGGGTCAAACGCAGCATTGCCGTGTCATCGGCCATTGCCCGGGCCATTGCCTCGGTGACAGGCGTATCACCCATTGTCTGCGGCAAGCCCTCAAGAGAGCTGGGAGCAAGCCTTCGCACTCGCCTGGGCGGCGGTAATGGCCGCGTGGTCATTGTGGGCGATGCCACCCAGGCCGAAATGGTACTGGCGCGCGGCATGGACGCCATGAGCGTGCTGGTGCTCAGCGGCGCCACACACGCCGACGACTTGCCCGGTTTACCGCCAGACCAGCAACCCCACTGGGTGGCCCAGGATGTGGGTGAACTGGTCGACCAGTTGCGACCCATCATTCCCTGACCACCTGCACCACCATAAACAACCCCAGATCGCGCCACATCCAGAGCACGACACGTCCAACAGGAGACAACCGCATGAACGCACCCACAGACCGCTTCCCCTACCTTCACGAAGCCAAAGCACCCGCCGGCGCCGAAGGCTGGGAACGCATGTACCCCTATTTTCTGGTTTCCCAACCGGAAGGCCGTGACTTCGAGCAGGACCGCTTCTGGTTCGCAGACTCCATGCATTGGTCCCGCGCCGTGCACCCCTTCGACAGCATCGGGGCCGAAGCGGTCTACTATGGCTGCGGCGTCAACGGTGCGCGCAGCATCGTTTTACCCGCTGCATTGGGGCTGGACGTGCGCATGGTCAATGGCTTCGTCTACATATGCCCGCAAGCGGTTTCCGACCCGGCCGAAATCCAGCGCCGTCTGGCCCTGTTCCAGGAGCGCGCCGGACACTACTACAAAAACTGGGATTCGCTCTACGCCAACTGGAAAGAAAAATGACGACGGTCATTGACCGGATGAAGTCATTACAGTTTGCCAACCTGCCCGAAATCGAACCCATCGAAATCGTGACGGAAGGCCAGGGGCGCTCGGTTTCGTGGGATCTGGTCGAAAATTATCACCGGCTGGTCAACGATTTCTTCCTGGTCTGGCAATATCACTTCGAAATGCTGGGTCTGGGCTACGGCGCCTACCTGGTGTTCTTTGACCTGTGCAAAAAGGCATTCCCTGAAATTCAGGACCAAACCATTGCCCGCATGGTCGCCGGGGTTGAGGGCATGGCATTCCGCCCGGATGATGAACTGCGCCGCCTGGCCAAACTGGCTGTCGAGCTGAATATCGATGCGTCCATCACGACCAACGATCCGGCCGATACCATTCTGGCCAACATCGCCGGACACGCCAACGGCGCACGCTGGCTGGCCGCATTGAACGAGGTGCGTGAACCTTGGTTCAACTACTTCGCCGAATACGGCTTCCTGCACGACCAGGAAACCTGGAATGAGAATCTGTCCATTCCGCTGCAGGCCATCAGCCGTTACGTCGAACTGCTGCGCAACGGTGAGGTCATTGACCGCCCGGTCGAGCAACTGCACGAAGACCGTGATGAAATCGTGGCCGAATACCGTGCCCTGCTGGCCCCTGATGAGGTTCAGGCGTTTGATGAGGCACTGGCCCTGTCCCGCAATGTCTTCCCCTACATTGAAGAACACAACATCTATGTTGAACACTGGAGCCATGCCGTGTTCTGGCGCAAGGTGCGTGAACTGGCTGACGTTTTCGTTGCTGCGGGCTTTTTCCGCCAGGCGGATGATTTTTACTTCCTGAATCGCTTTGAAATTGACCAGGCGCTGTTCGACATGGTCGAGTCCTGGGCCATCGGGGTGCCGGCACGCGGGGTCCAGCACTGGGCACGCGAAATCGATGCCCGTCGCAAAATCATGACCGCCCTGCGCACTGAAACGGCAGCACCGGCTTATGGCACCCCTCCGCACGAAGTCACCGACCCGTTCGCCATCATGAACTACGGGGTCACCACCGAGCGCGTGCAGCAATGGCTGGCCCAGGCCCGCGGCGGCAACACCGCCGCGCTGCAGGGCATCGCCGCTTCGCCCGGTGTCGTCGAAGGCATCGTTCGGGTCATTCGACACGAAAACGAAATCAGCGACCTGCAACCGGGGAAATTCTGGTGGCGGCCATTACCGCACCCTCGTGGGCCTCTGCGTTTTCGGTCGTGGCCGGTGTGGTTACCGACATCGGGGGCTGATGAGTCATGCAGCCATCGTATGCCGTGAATATGGCATGCCCGCCGTCGTCAGCACCGGTTTTGCCACCGCCCAACTGAAAACCGGCCAACGCATCCGTATTGATGGCTATAAAGGCACCGTCGAACAACTGGCCGCCTGACGCGTGTCAAACTATTCGTAATAGCAGCAAGGAGACAACAGCAATGCAAGACTGGACCCTGACATTTGAACAACAAAGCGCTTTGGAACTGGCCCAGGTGGGTGGTAAAGGCCATGGCCTGGCGCTGATGGCCCAGGCCGGCATTCCTGTTGCTCCGGGCTTCATCATCGCCACACCCGCCCACCGGTATTATCTGGATAAGACGGGCCTGGGCGAACGTCTGCGCCAGGCCATGGACGGCATCGACAAAAACAGTCTGGAAGCGCGCGAAGCCCTTGAGCGTGAAGTGGTGGCGTGGTTTGATCATACGCCCATGCCCGACGAGCTTCGTGAAGCGGTCATCCAGGGCTATGGCGACTTGTCGCGCGCCCTGCACCTGCCCGACCTGGCTGTCGCCGTACGCTCGAGTGCCACGGCTGAAGATACCGAAGGCACCAGTTTTGCCGGTGAATATGAAACCTATGTGGGCATGAAGACCGGCGATGAGGTTGAACTGCACGTGCGTCGCTGCTGGGCCAGCGCGTTCTCGGCACGTGCCCTGGGGTATGCCTGGAAAAACAACATCGATCCGCTCACCATCCATATGGCGATCGTCATCCAGAAAGTCGTCGATGCCCGCGCTGCCGGGGTGATGTTCACGGTCAGTCCGACCACAGGCGACCGCTCCCGCATCGTCATTGAAGCCTGCCATGGCCTGGGCTTGGGCGTGGTGGGCGGCGACGTCACCCCCGACCGTTTTATTGTGGCCAAGGTTGAAGGTCAGGTGATCGACCACATTCTGGGCGACAAGCATCTTGAATACGGGCCCGATGGCAAAGCCCACCCGGTCGACGCGGCCCGGCGAGAAGTATTCAGCCTCAGTGACACCGAGGTCATTGCCTTGTCAAAGGTCGGAAAACGGCTGGAGCGCATGCGCGGCGCCGCGCAAGACATCGAATTCGCCATTGACCGCGAACTGCCCGCCGGCGACAACATCGTCCTGCTGCAATGTCGTCCCGTCACCGTGACGGCACCCAAAACGGCTTCCACACTGGACAAGGCCCTGGGTCACCTGACGGCCAGTGTGCTGGCGGCCGCGCGCTGATGACGCGTTCGCTTCACCAGCAATCCGTTTCGCTGAATCGCAACGACTTGCTGAGCGGTGCCGACTGGTTCGGCACCCTCAGCGCGCTTGCTCAAGCCCGGGTCAGGCATGACCTGATCGAACGCAGTGTCGCGGCGGGCGAGGCTCTGGGCCATCAGGGTGAAATGCAGTTGTACTGGTTTGGTGTGATGGAAGGCTTGCTGAAATGGTCAGTCAGTGCGATTGACGGTCGCACAGTCACCCTTGGCGGACAATCCGTAGGCAGCTGGTTCGGCGAGGGCACACTGGTTCGGGGCAAGCCGCGACAGTCCGACATCATTGCCCTTCGCCATAGTCGTGTCGCCATGATTCCACGCGCCACCTTCAACTGGCTACGCCAGAATGAAGCCGTATTTAACGATTTTTTGTTACGCCAGGTCAACGAACGCATGCACTGGTTCATGGGCAGCATGGCCGCACATCGGTTGCTGGACGCAGAACATCTGGTGGTGCGGGCGCTGTGGGGTCTGGTCCACCCCTTGCTTAACCCGCTGGGGCTGCATCACCTGCTGATTTCACAGGAAGAGCTGGCCAACCTGGCCATGGTATCGCGGCAACGTTGCAATATGACGCTGGTCACCCTGAAACGCGAAGGGCTGATCGAACTGGGCTACGGCGCCATTTCAATCCGTGATATCGATGCGCTGGCCGCCAGAATGCGCTGACGACCCTGAAGCGTTTGCGTTTCAACGTCGTCTACAGCACCACCGCCCGATTGCGACCACGGCGCTTGGCTTCGTACAAGGCCTGATCCGCCTGATCCAGCAAGCTCACTGCTTCCGAAGCGTCATTCAACACGCGACCTGCACAACCCACGCTGATGGTGACGTAATCGGCGATGGGCGAGTAGCCATGCACAATTTGCAATTGGCGTACGGCATCACACAAGCGCTGGGCAACCGCCAGCACACGGCCTGCATCCGTTTCCGGCAAAATCGCCACAAACTCTTCACCCCCATAGCGGGCCAGCAAATCACCCGGGCGGCTGATGGCTTTGTTCATGGCCGCTGCCACCCTCACCAGACACTCGTCACCCCGACCATGACCATAGTTGTCGTTGTAGGCCTTGAAGTAATCAATATCGATCATCAGCACCGACATGGGCAGGCCGTTACGCGCCAGACGATTCCCTTCTTTGAGCAGTATCTGGTCAAAATAACGGCGGTTGGCAATTTGCGTCAGGCCATCGATATTCGACATTTCTTCAAGCATGTCGGTTTTTGACTTGAGGCTCATCTGGTTGCGAATACGCGCACGCACAATCGGCAGGTGAAACGGCTTGGTAATGTAATCAACCGCGCCCAGATTCAAACCCTGCTCCTCCTCAACCGCCTCGGTCAGGGCGCTGACGAAAATAACCGGAATCTGCTGGGTAGCCGGGTTGTTTTTAAGCTCGCGACAAACGGTGTACCCATCCATATCGGGCATCATGATGTCGAGCAGAATCAGGTCTGGCGGATGACTGCCTTGTGCAATCGCCAGCGCTTTTTCACCCTTGCCGGCTACCTGGATGATGTACTCGTCTTTCAGGTAGTTCGCCAGCATTTTGACATTGGCCGGCACGTCATCCACGATCAGCAAGGTTTTGCGCTCATCATCCGGATCAGCACGAACTGCTGACCGAGACGTCGCTGCACTCTCAGGTGCCGGCTCATCGGGTTCAAGCCATTCTCGCAAGCCGCGTGTCAAAGACGCCGCATCAAAGGGTTTGCCCAAATGGGCATTCATACCGGCGGCCATCGCACGCTCGCGATCCTCGACCAGACCCGCCGCCGTCAGGGCAATGATCGGCACATTGGCATCAAGAGCACGGATCTGACGCGCCGCCTCATAGCCGTCCATCACCGGCATCTGGATATCCATCAGCACCAGATCAACCGGTTGAGACTTGAACAGGGCAACCGCCTGCTCACCGTTTTCTGCGGTAATAACCGAAGTACCCATACGGACCAGATAGGCCTGCGCCACTTCTGCATTGACAGGGTTATCGTCAACCACCATGACGCGCCGGCCGGTGAACTGAACCAATGCCCCCCGGAAAGACTGCCCTCAAGGACGGCACTTTCGTTGTACGGGAACCGTTGGAACAAATCAAGCAGCCGGCTGCGCAACACGGGTTTGGGAAGCACCGGAAAACTGTCTTCGGGTAACTGGCTGGCCTGGGCCAGCGCTTCGGTACCCGCCAGAAACAGACGCGGCATCGGAACGCGCTTTTCGTGCAATACGCTGCGCAACCGGCGCAAGGTATTCAGCCCGGTCAAGGGGTCAGCGACCAGTCGACAATAATGGCCTGATACGGTCGACCGCGATCACAGGCGTCAACCACCAGTTCAAGCGCCCGACTGCCATTATCGGTAGCATCCACCTGTCCGCCACACGCCGCCAGGGTTTCAACCATGGCCTGCCGCGCCAGCACATTGTCTTCGACAACCAGGATGGCGCGTGGGACACAATCACAGCCTGCCCAACGGGGTGACATTTCGACGGAACCATCCAGCGCAAATACCAGGACAAACTCAAAACGGGTACCCTCGCCCTGGCGGGTTTCCACCTGAATGCCATCGCCCCCCATCAGCTGCACCAGTGCCTGACTGACCGGCAACCCCAACCCGGCACCGCTGTAACGGCGCGCGCTGGAGGTGTCTGCCTGAGAAAACGGTTCGAACAAATGAGGTAAATGGTCGGGAGAAATACCCGGTCCGCTGTCAATTACCCGAAACTGAACCCGGACCTGCTGACCCTGTACGCTCAGCAGCCGCGCCTGCACGGCCACGCAACCCGCCTGAGTGAACTTGATGGCATTGCCCACCAGCTTGAGCAAAACCTGACCCAGGCGTAACGGATCCCCCTGCAGCGACGGCATAATCGCCGGATCAACATGCAAGACCAGCTCAATGCGTTTTTCAGCGGCGACCCGCGAAAACATGGCCGCCAGTTGCTCAAAAACTTCGTCCAGCGCAAACGACTGCACCTGAATCTTGAGTTTCTGATCTTCAAGACGCGAGTAATCAAGAATGTCGTCAACCATCAGCAGCAATGCCCGTGCGGCCTGGCGGATCTGCTCGGTACGCCGTCGCAACAAGGGTGACAACGACGCATCACCCAGCTGCAGGTCGGCCATGCCGATAATCGCATTCAACGGAGTGCGAATCTCGTGACTCATGTTGGCCAGGAACGCTGACTTGGCCCGATTGGCGGCATCGGCCTGGGTTTTGGCATCGCGAAGCTCAAGATTCTGGCGCGCCTGGAACTGGATCAGGCTGTTGAATGCATGCACCAGCTGACCAACCTCGTCTGCATTGACGACATCAAGCGTGCCCATGGGACGCGCGCCATTAATCATGCTGCGGACATCGGCGGCGGCCTGCTCAAGCGGACGCAACTGCCGACGGATCGAAACCGTCACCAGCGCACCGGCCACAATGACCAGAAACAAGGCCAGTACCGCGAGTTTCAAGAGCAACGCATTCACGGGTGCCAACGCCAGATGAGCCGGCAAGGTATGAATCACGACCCAGTCAACCATGCGTAACGGCCTGACTGAATAGATAACCTGTTGCTCATCAAAAGAAATCGCCTCGCCTTGCAGATGGCCGGCGCGAATCTGTTCGACAATCTCGTTATCCTGCAATCCATCCAGTGGTTTGAGCGACAGGTCGGACACGGTAGACGCCACCAGCACGTCACGCTGCGGGTCGACTACGTACAGCTGCCCTCCCATATCCAGCTGATGATGCGCCACCTGATTCAGCAGATTGTCCTGGGCCAGCCGCGTAGCGCCGAAAATCATGCCCAGCAACTCGCCATCGCGGGACAGGATCGGTGCAATGATGATGAACATGGGTTCTGGCGTTGCCTTGCCGATCACGGGTGGTGAAATCACTGCCCTCTTTTCGGTCATCACCTGCTTCATGTGCTCACGGTCGGCTGTATTACGCCCTACCCTGCCGGGCAGGATCGGTGAATCAATAATAATCGTGCCATCCGCATCGGTAATGACCAGGCCATTATTGAAAGCGGTACGCAGCATGACACGACTGTCCAGTGTGCGCCGCAGCTCTGGCAACGAACGCAGGGCCAGCCCATCATGTAGCAAATTGGCAAATACCACCAAGGCTTCACGGCGTTCAGCCAACTCGCCGTCAATGTGTTCAGCAATCAGACCGGTCAGCTGATTTTCATGGGCCAGAATCTGCTCGCGGTTATCTTTATAGGCCGCCAACCCGACCACCAGGGCAGACAGGACAGCGGCAAGTGCCACCGCAACAAGGACGATCAGGGTAAGCCGTTTGGCCAGCGATGATGAAACGCGGAAAGTCGCCATGGTTTACAGGTTCTCAAGCGCGGCTTGAAGCTTACCCATGGCCAATGCAGCAGCATCAAAGTCCAGGGCATCAAGCGCCTGCTCAAGGACTCGCCAATGGCGTTCACGCACCGCTGCAGGCAACTGACGGGCCACACGGGACAGCTCGTCTTCGCTGATAAACTGATTGCCACAAATCGCCACGGAAAGCCTGTTCAGGGCGGCCCGCGCAACGTCGGGATCAACCCCAGCCCCCGAAGGCGTCACCCAGGCCTCTTCGGCCTGATGTTCGGCAAGGTATTGCCCGGCCTGATGGACATATTCACGGCGGATGCGCTCGTAGCGCATGACCAGATCCGGCGCGGGAACGTCCTGTTGCTTGAGCAAGGCATCCAGCGCCATTGCCACCGCGGCCAGCTCTTTCATGGCCAGATTGCCGGCCACTCCTTTCAGGCTATGAACCAGGCTCTGGGCCACCACAAAATCAGCGGGAGTACTGCTGGAATCAAGATGCTCGAGCATGTGGGTCAACTGGGCATACGGCCCTTGCAACTGCTGGTGCAACTGACCAAGTGATTTACGATAAAGGGTGGTATCCCCCATCAGGCGCTCAATACCCTCGGCGGCATTCAGGTAATCCTCCGTGGCCTCGTTCGCGACAGCCGTTTGTACGGGCAGCCGCTCCGCCACCGGGCTCATAGCGTCCGGTACCGCAGCCTCCGCGTTTTCAAGCGACGTGGCCCGTGACAGGGGCAACACAAAACTGAACGTAGTCCCCACGCCGGGCTGGCTGTCAAGTGCAATATCGCCTCCGCCCATGGCATGGACCAGACGCTGGGAAATGATCAGGCCAAGGCCGGAGCCCCCGTATTTTCGGCCGATTGAATTATCAGCCTGGCTGAACGCCTTGAACAAACGCCCCCGTTGGGCCTCTGTGATGCCGATACCGGTATCTTGCAGCGTAAAACGCAACCAGTCACTGACATCGTCGCTTTTCTCAAGGACGACCGTCAGACCCACCTGGCCCTGGGCGGTAAATTTCAAGGCATTGCTGAACAGGTTCTGCAAGACCTGGCGCAGCCTCAGGACATCGCCTTGATAAACAACGGTATCAAGACTACCGGTACGTACCTGAAGATCAAGCCCTTTTCGCTGGCAAGGGGCTGGAACAAACTCACGACCGGACCAACCGCCTCGGACAACGCAAACGGACGAGACTCCAGCGTGAGCCGCTGCGCCTCGATTTTTGAAAAGTCGAGGACATCATTAAGCAACTCAAGCAAATTGCGGGCAGACTGGCCGATTTTCTGCAACCGGTCGTGCAACACCGCAGGATCGGTATCGTCCAGACCCAACTGGCTCAGACCGATGATGCCGGCCAGTGACGTTCGCACTTCGTGGCTCATGCTGGCCATGAAAACAGATTTTTCCTGATTGGCCTGTTCGGCCTGGGCCTTGGCCTGTTCCAGAGCCTGGCGCGATTGAACAATAGTATCGATACTGGTGTAGGTACCCATGACGAGCACCGGCCGCTGCTGGCTGTCAACCTCAATGACCTTGCCGCGCGACTCAACCCAGGTCCAGCCGCCTTGGGCATTGCGAAGCCTGAATTGGGAACGGATCCGGGTGTCGGGCTGCATGACGCTTGCTCGAGCAAAGACATCCGGAGCATCGTCAGGGTGTATCAACGTGCGCAAGACATCAAGGTCAAGCGGGAACTGGCCGGACGTATACCCCAACAACGTCCAGGCCTCGTCAGACCACTGAATGTGATTTGTATGCAGGTCCCAGCGCCAGACCCCGATTTTTGACGCTTCAAGCGTCAGCCGAAAGCGGGTCTGGGTTTCCTGCAGCTCATCAGCCTGGCGTTTTTTTCGGTGATGTCATAAACATATCCATGCCAGAGTACCGAACCATCATCAAGCCGCTGCGGACTGGCCTGGCCGTTCAGCCAGCGCTCTGGCAGGCCTGGCCGGCAAATACGAAACTCTTCTTTCCAGAGGCCAAGCGTGTGGGCCGAGTGCTGAATGCTTTGCTGGACACGCGACAAGTCATCGGGATGCAGCAGATTGAAAATGGTGCTGGCATCGGCCACCGCCTGTTCGGCCGTAACGCCATAAATACGATAAACGCCCTTGCTGACATAAGGAAATGCCCCGTGTCCGTCAGGATAAAGCACAAACTGGTGCAAAACGCCTGGCACATGCTCGGACAGCCGGTTCAGGCGCTCGGCCAGCCCCGCCATACCGGTATCTGCCGAATGCTGGTACAACAGATCGGCCGCCGACCCGGTCGCGACATGACTGGCGTCGTCATCGGCAACCCCCAACATGAAATAACGCGACCACCCTGTTTTACGCGACATCACCAGCCCTCCGCGGCTGACACAAATGAAAGCATTCTAGTACAGCTTGAAAAGATCACGCAGAACGGATCACTGGTTTTGACGAAACGCCTCAATAGCACGTGCACGTGTGACCTTCAGGTCAACCATCATCGCCGGATAGCCACATGCCACACGCTGCGGGCCTGACGGGTCATGGATGTCGGACGCCGGAACCCGGGCCAGTTCAGGCACCCAGCGACGGATAAACGTCCCCTGCGGATCAAATTTTTCAGACTGGCTGACCGGATTGAACACACGAAAATAAGGTGCAGAATCGGCCCCGGTTGATGCGCTCCATTGCCAGCCACCGTTGTTGGCCGCCAGATCGCCGTCAATCAGGTGGCGCATGAAAAACGCTTCGCCCTTGCGCCAGTCAATCAGCAGATTCTTGCTCAGAAACATGGCGACAATCATGCGCAAACGGTTATGCATCCAGCCGGTAGCCAACAACTGGCGCATGGCCGCATCGACAATGGGCACACCGGTTTCCCCGCGGGCCCATCGCGCGAAGTCGTCGGGTGCTTCGCGCCACGCCACACCCAGAGTTTCCTGCCGCATCGGCTGATGCATCGACAGCGCCGGATAAGCCACCATAAGATGCCAATAGAACTCTCGCCACAACAACTCGGTAATCCATGTCACCACACCGGTCTGGCCCGTGTCGAATTCGCCCTGGTTCACGCCCAGTGCGGCATCCAGGCACTGACGTGCGGAAACCAGCCCGGCCGCCAGATACGGGGACAAGGTGCTGGTTCCGTTCAAGGCCGGAAAATCACGATCTTTCTGGTAACTGGCCACCCGATCGGCAATGAACGCGTCGAGCCGACGGTGGGCCTCGGCGGTTGACGCGGGCCATTGCGCCTCCATTCGTTGCGATACGTCAGCCGGCAAGCCAGCGACCTCAAGACGCGCCATCAGGACATCTGGTGCAGGCATAGCCTGAACCTGCAGGGGCACCCTCCATGAACGCCCACCAGGTGCAGCAAGCGGTCGTAACGGCGCTGCCCGCAAGCGGGCACGGCACGCTTTGGCAAACGGCGTGAAAACACGATAAGGTGCCCCTGACCCTGTCTGTACGGTGCCCGGCTTAAGCAAGGTGGCACCATCAAAGCCAGTCAGTGCTATGCCGTGCCCGGCCAGCAACCGATAGGTGGCACGATCACGACGACGTTCGTTCACCCCGTACTCGCGATTGCAGAAGACCTGCTGCACACCCAGCGACTGACACAGATCAAGCAAGGCCTGGGGGACGTCTGACCAGGCATCCGTATTCAACGCAACCAGCGGAACCCCCAGAGCCTCCAGCTCGGCGCGCAATGACGCCAGTGCTCGACGCCAGAAGTCGATTTTGACGGGTGCATCACCGTGCAACCGCCACTGATCCGGGGAAACAATGTATACGCCAACAACGGGCCCTGCCCCGGCGGCAGCCAGCAAGGCCGGTTGGTCGGCGATACGCAAATCATTACGGAACCAGCACAGGGAAATAGGGTCTGACATGAATACTCATACTATCCGGAAATTGAAACACGGCCTTAAAGCCTGTTTGAAGACCAACCCTTAAAATTAGCATCAAACGCATGCCCTGCCCAGCAAAAACCCGGGGCTCTGAAACGTCAACCGTTACACTACAGTCTTGGGTACATTGACGACCCGTTTCCTGCAGCGTGAAAAAACGTTGCTACCATTCGCCCTAACGTGACTGCAGCCCCGCAGCCTCATCGACCTCGATACACCGCATGCTTGATTCACTTGTTCATCGCCTGAAAAAATCACGCCCTGTCCATATCACTGCCGCGCTGGCCGTCATCGGCGCAGCGTGGCTGGGTGCTTCACCCGACCACGGGCCGGTCGCCGCCACCCAGGTTCTTCAGTGCACCGTCAGCCACGTGCATGATGGCGACACCCTTCGTGCCGACTGCCCCGGTCGCAAGAAATCCGCTCGCGTGCGGATCCGCCAGATCGACGCACCTGAACTGGACCAGAAATACGGTATTGCATCGCGTGACTACCTGCGCCAGATTTGCCGTAAAGGCGACCTTGTTCAACTGAACGTGAGCAGCGTCGACCAGTATGACCGGTTGCTGGCCGATGTGCAGTGCAGCGGCACTGACGTCGGCATCACCATGGTGGGCGCCGGCGCGGCCTGGGTATACGACCAGCATGTCGAAAACAAGGCGTTGGTTGATGCCCAGAAACAGGCCCGTCAGGCACGCAAGGGGTTATGGCGCGACCACGACGCCGTAGCCCCTGGCAATTTCGCCGTGAACAACGTCAATAACATTTCTGATATCTGCCATGACAGCCTGGTCCATACTTGATCTCGTCCGCATCCGCGACAACGGCAATGCCGGTATTTCTTTGAACAATGCCCGTGATCTGGCCGCCCATGCCGAACACTGGGGTTACACCCGATTCTGGATGGCCGAACATCACAACATGCCGGGCATCGCCAGCGCCGCAACCTCGGTGGCCATTTGCCACGTTGCGGCAGGTACGTCAACCATTCGGGTCGGTGCCGGCGGCATCATGCTGCCCAACCATTCACCCTGGTCATCGCCGAGCAGTTCGGCACACTGGACGCTTTATTCCCCGGGCGAATCGACCTGGGACTGGGCCGCGCACCCGGTACCGACCAACTGACATTGCGTGCACTGCGCCGCCATCCCGGCAGCGCCGACGCCTTCCCGCAAGATGTCCTGGAACTTCAAGCACTGCTGGGCCCCGTACAACCTGGCCAGCGCATCCGTGCCATTCCCGGTGCCGACAGCAATGTACCGCTGTGGATACTCGGGTCAAGCACCTTTGGTGCTGCGCTGGCGGGACAGTTCGGGCTGCCCTATGCGTTTGCCTCGCACTTTGCGCCAGACTACCTGTACACCGCCCTGGAAACGTACCGGTCACAGTTCACACCGTCGGAGCAGCAGGCAACGCCCCACGCCATGGTGGGTGTGAATATTATTGTGGGCGACACCGACCAGGAAGCCCGCCGCCTGGCAACCACCCAGCAAATGTCGACCACCCACTTGCTGCGGGGCGACCGCTGCCCCAGCAAACCACCCATTGACGATATCGACAGCTACTGGAGCCCCGAGGAAAAGCGCCAGGCACAACGCATGCTGGGGTGTTCAATTATCGGCAGCCCGCAAACCGTGCGTAACGGCCTTGAGGCGCTGCTGGAACGCACACGCGCCAATGAACTGATGATCGTGTCTGATGTTTATGATCATCAATTACGTCTGCAATCGTACCAACGCATCGCCGACATCATGAAAAGCCTGGCGGCATAATTCCGTCCGGACGATTTTGACCAATCGGCCACCTGACTCTGGACAACTGGCGCTATGAACCCCGATGATCTTGAAAAACTGGTGTCCTGGCCGATGCCCTTCGGCAAGTACAAAGGCCGGCTTTTGGCCGACCTTCCCGGGCACTACCTGAACTGGTTTGCCCGCACCGGGTTCCCGCCGGGCGAACTGGGGCGCCTGCTGGCCTTGTTACAGGAAATGGACCACAACGGCCTGAAACCGTTGCTGGCCCCTTGCGTCAATCACGCCACTGACACCGCACGCCCCGCCCAAACCGCCTACTGGCTTTCGAGGAAGCTCTTGAGCTTGTCGGCACGACTGGGATGACGCAACTTGCGCAATGCCTTGGCCTCAATCTGGCGGATACGTTCACGTGTGACATCAAACTGCTTGCCCACTTCTTCCAGCGTTTGGTCAGTGCTCATTTCGATACCGAAACGCATGCGCAGCACTTTGGCCTCACGCGGTGTCAGTGAGTCAAGCACCTCTTTGACGACATCACGCATGGACCCCTGAAGCGCCGATTCGGACGGCGACAGATTGGCCAGATCTTCGATGAAATCACCCAAATGGGAATCGTCATCATCACCAATGGGCGTTTCCATGGAAATTGGCTCTTTGGCTATTTTCAGGATCTTGCGAACCTTGTCTTCGGGCATGTCCATTTTCTGCGCCAACGTTGCCGGATCGGGCTCAGCCCCGGTTTCCTGCAGGATCTGGCGGTTGATCCGGTTCATTTTATTGATCGTTTCGATCATGTGAACCGGAATACGAATGGTACGGGCCTGATCGGCAATGGAACGCGTAATGGCCTGACGAATCCACCAGGTGGCATAGGTCGAGAACTTGTAGCCGCGGCGGTACTCGAACTTGTCAACCGCCTTCATGAGCCCGATATTGCCTTCCTGAATCAGGTCAAGGAACTGCAAGCCACGATTGGTGTACTTCTTGGCAATGGAGATCACCAGACGCAGGTTGGCCTCGGTCATTTCGCGCTTGGCCTTGCGAGCCTTGGCCTCGCCGGTCGCCATACGCTTGTTGACATCTTTGAGATCTTTCAGTGGCAACACGACACTGGACTGAAGATCAATGAGTTTTTGCTGTGTCTCTTGCACCGCCGGGACGTGGCGCTCGAGTGTTTCAGAATACGCGTGACCCGCGGCCACTTCGGACATGACCCATTCGAGATTCGTTTCGTTGCCCGGAAACACCTTGATGAAATGCGCGCGTGGCATACCGGCACGGTCGACACAGATACCCAGCACTTCGCGTTCCAGCTTGCGAACTTCAGCGACTTGATCACGCAAGGTATCGGCCAGTTTTTCGACCATTTTCGCAGTAAAGCGAATACCTATGAACTCATCGAGGATGGCTTGCTGGGCCTGCTGATACGCTTCGGAATGGTAGCCTTCGGTTTCAAACGCACGACGCATTTTTTCGAACCACTGACCGACCAGATCAAACTTCTTGAGCGACTTGGTGCGTAACAGTTCAAGCTGCTTGCTGCTCATGCCGCCTGCGGGGCCGTCGTCCTCGTCACCCGAGACGCCAGAACCGGCATACTCTTCACCTTCCTCGTCGATCAGGCCATCGACCACTTCGTCGATTTGTGCCTGACCATCGCGCACGCGCTGGATGTGGCCCAGGATTTCGTTGACGGTTGTCGGACACGCGGCAATCGCCATGACCATGTGCTTGAGGCCATCTTCGATACGCTTGGCAATTTCAATCTCGCCTTCCCGTGTGAGCAGCTCAACCGTACCCATTTCGCGCATATACATACGCACGGGGTCGGTGGTGCGACCAAAGTCGGAATCTACCGTCGTCAGTGCGGCTTCCGCCTCGTCTTCGACATCGTCATCGCTGGACGCAACGGGTGCGTTGTCGTTCAGCAACAGCGATTCGGCATCAGGGCCTGGTCGTAGACCGAAATACCCATGTCGCTGAACGTGCTGATGATGCCGTCGATCGCTTCAGCATCGACCAGATCATCGGGCAGATGGTCGTTGATTTCGCCATACGTAAGGTAGCCACGTTCTTTACCCAGCTTGATCAGAACCTTCAGCCGGTTGCGACGGGCCTCTTGTTCTTCAGGCGTCAGCTGGCTGCGGGTCGGCACATCTTTGTCACCCTTGCCACGCTTGCCGCCGCGCTTGGAAATCGGCTTGAGTTCGGGAATGACTTCGGCTTCGATATCGATGTCACCATCGTCGAACGGCGAGCTGTCATTATTGGCGGCTTTGGCCGGACGGCCAGGACGACGGCCCGTCGGCGTACGTGCCTTGCGCTTTTTGGGCTCGGGGGCAAGATCATCGTCGAAATCAAAATCGTCAGATGATTCGGCCTCAGCCGCCGTCTTGCGTGCCGTGGTTTTTTTGGCTGCCTTTTTCACAGCCCCTGTCGCTACAGACGTTTTGGCAGCGGTTTTTGTAGCCGCCATCGTTTTCGTCTTTTTGACAGAGTCTTCTGCCGCATTCAGGGTCTGATCAGTCGCTTTTGTCATAGTCGCTTCCGTAGACGCAATTAAACCCGCTGGCAAAATTTACCAACGGAAATTGCAGGGAAAACCATATCTTTAGTGCACGAACAGGCCCGGTCAGACCGCCGCCGCTGGTTTGATGCCAGAAAAGATTGCCCTGACCAAGCTTTGGGTTACAGGGTAAAAAAGGCCACCAACCATCGGGGCAGCAAAGCCCGGGTTACAGTTCATGCAATTAAAGACGATATAAAACCTTTTATTTTACCGCAGTTAAGTATTTTCAACAGTGTTGTTCAAGCACCCGCCTCAACCACGCCCAAGCTGCGCCAGCCGCTTGCCGAGCAACTGGTAGCGCTCGCGCGATGCAGCGTCTTTAAGGCCGCCGGCAACCAGCTGGGACTGCTCGGTCTTGATCAGATCAAGCTCAACCTTGCGCAAGGCATCGTTCCACTCTGACTTGGGATCGGGCAAGTCATCGTGACCCAGCAGGTCTGCCCCGAGATCGGACAGCACCGCAGCCAGATCAGAACCGGGATCAGCGGCTTCGAGCAACGCACCGGCATGACGAGCCCCGGAGTCACTGATCAATGCAATCAAATCCCTGACAAGAGTTAGATTGGGAACTCGCGCCAAAGTTTCAAGCTGCTGATCACCCAGTGTCTCCACAAGCTCTGGATGCGCAACCAACAGGCGTAACAGGCGCTTGGCCATGGATGTAACGCTGCGATTACCGGAACGACCTGCGGCCGGGGCACGGCCTTTGCGCCGACCCTGGTCTTTCGCCTGCCATAGTTTCAATGACGCAGCCGTAACCGGTGCCGCAACTTCAGGAAAAACATCTCCGGCTCACCCTGCCAATGGTCGTCACCCATATCGGGCACCCATTGACCATCAACGCTGGAATCCGGTTCATGCGACTCGAAAAACGGCCCTGGCATGTCTGAAGACAAATCAGTGATCGACGCTACGGGTAGTGATACAGCAGCAGGACGCCGCCCCGTCACATCAGGCGTCACCAGCATGGCGGAAAGTTCTTCCGGCGTCAGCAAGACCCTGCGAGCAAACTCGCGTTCGATCTGGACTTTCAGGGTAGTGGCCTGCGGCAACTGAGCCAGCAAAGGCCTGGCCTCGTGAACACACGCTGCACGGCCTTCGGCTTCGGCCATGGTGTGACGGGCAGACAGCTCGTCAAGCATGAACGTCGACAAGGCCGGAGCCTGGCCCATCAGTTCGCGAAACGCCTGGGCGCCATGTGCCCGAACGTATGAATCGGGATCGTGATCATCAGGCAGAAACAGAAACCGGATGGACACATCATCGCGCAACAGCGACAGGCAGTTCTGCAACGCCCTCCAGGCCGCACGCCGCCCGGCCTTGTCACCATCAAAACTGAAGATGACCCGATCACTGGCGCGCAGCAGCTTCTGCACATGCTGGGGTGTCGTCGACGTACCCAGAGTGGCCACCGCATTGCACAGCCCGGATTGCGCCAGCCCCACCACATCCATATACCCTTCGACAACCAGCACGCAGCCTTCTGCACGAATGCCGGCACGCCCTTCCCACAACCCATAGAGCTCAAGACCCTTGGAAAAAATGGGCGTATCGGGCGAATTCAGATACTTGGGCTCCCCTTGCCAATGACGCGCCCGCCGAACCCGACAAGGTTGCCGCGCGCATTACGGATGGGAAACATGATCCGCTCGCGGAAGCGATCATAACGCCGGCCGTCTTCAGCCTCAATGACCAAACCGGCCTCGACCAGGAGCGGATCTTCGTAATGACTGAACACCGTCGCCAGACCACGTCGATCGGAGCCTGACCAGCCTAGCCCGAACCGTGCCGCAATCTCACCCGTCAACCCCCGGTTTTTCAGATAATCAGTTGCCAGCGGCGTCGCCTTGAGCTGCCTCGTGTAATGCTGCTGGGCAGCTTCCAGCAATTGCTGGTGCCGCGACACCTCTTCTTTGCGACGCCGTGAAGCCGCCTGAGCTTTGGGTGACCGTTGTTCTTCAGGCACAACCAGCCCGGCATTGGCCGCAAGCGTGCGAACTGCCTCGGGGAAACTGGCCCCGGTATGCTCGATAAGAAAGGAAATAGCCGTACCGTGCGCGCCGCATCCGAAGCAATGATAAAACTGCTTGGTGGGACTGACAGTAAAAGAGGGGGATTTTTCGTTGTGAAAAGGACAGAGGCCAAGCAAGTTGGCCCCACCTTTTCGCAACTGCACATATTGCCCGACTACATCAACAATATCTACCCGGGCAAGCAGGTCTTGTACAAATGATTCAGGGATCAATACAGACGTGGGGGCAGTTGCTGGCTACGAATGCGCTTGTAGTGACGCTTGACAGCAGCAGCCGCTTTGCGCTTGCGCTCGGCTGTGGGCTTTTCGTAGAATTCGCGCGAACGCAGTTCGGTCAAAAGACCATTTTTTTCGATGGTGCGCTTGAAGCGACGCAGTGCGGCTTCGAAGGGCTCGTTTTCTTTAAGACGAACGGTAGGCATGTATTCGGTAGCCTTTCTGTTAAAAAGTTAAAAATCTATAGAACCAAATCGGTTAGCCTAAGACTATAGCACGAATCAGCTATTTCTGACACCCTTACGAACCCAGGCTTCCAGCTGATGCGGACGCAGACTGTCGTAATCTTCAAACGGCTGGTGAATCCAGGGGTTGGTCGGCAGCTTGTCAACGAAGTAATCGGGCGTTGCCTGAGCATGCCCTTTCCACCACAGCACAGCGCTGCGCAACTCGGTAATGGCAGGAAACTGCTTGCGCAGATGCTCACCAACCTTGATGAAGGTCATGCCGGTGTCAACCATGTCGTCAACAAGCAACACTTTACCCTCGAGGGTGCCACGAGTGATGGTTATGAACTGGGCAATATCCAGAGCGCCCTGCTCGGTGCCGGCCGCTTCACGGTAGCTGCTGGTGGCCAGAATACCCAATGGGACGTCAAACACACGCGAAAGAATGTCACCTACACGCATACCGCCACGTGCAAGACAAATGATCTTTTCGAACTCCCAGCCCGACTCATGAATATTAAGGGCCAGACGGTCGATAAGGGCGTGATACTGATCCCAGGAAACCCAAAGGTCACGGTCGGTACTTGGGGGCAAAGTCATGGCAGAAAACCTGTCTGGTGTAAAAGGAACGTAATGATAAACCGCTATCGCCGCAACGAAAAGCCGCACAAAAAAACAAGGCCCCGGTACAACACAGTACCGGGGCCTTGTTTTATGCGATTAACCGTTGAACGGATGACGCAACACGATAGTCTCGAGGCGATCGGGGCCGGTGGAGACCATGTCGATAGGCACATCGCAGACTTCGGCAATGCGCTCGAGATAACGACGCGCATTGACCGGCAGCTTGTCGTACTCGGTAATACCCACTGTTGACTCTGTCCAGCCGGGCATCTCTTCGAGAACCGGCTCGGCTTCAGCTACATTGCTGGCGCCGCACGGCAGCACATCAAGGAACTGGCCTTTATAACGATAACCCACACCGATTTTGAGGGTTTCAATACCATCAAGCACGTCAAGCTTGGTAATGCACAGACCCGAAATGCCGTTGATCATGACCGAACGTTTCATGGCTGCGCCATCGAACCAGCCGCAACGACGCGGACGCCCGGTGACCGAACCAAATTCTTTGCCAACTTTGGCCAGATGCGAACCAATGTCATCGTGCAGTTCGGTGGGGAACGGGCCCGAGCCTACCCGCGTTGTGTAAGCCTTGGCAATACCCAGCACATATTCAAGCGCCTGGGGACCGACACCCGCACCCGCGGCCGCAGCACCTGCCACGCAGTTGCTGCTGGTAACGAACGGATACGTACCGTGGTCGATATCGAGCAACGCACCTTGCGCACCCTCGAACAACAAGCGACCACCCGCCTTGCGAACCAGATTCAGATTATGGGACACGTCAGCCACCATGGGCTCGATCTGGGCCGCCAGCGCCATGGCTTCATCACGCACCTGGCTGGCGGAAACAGCTTCCGCACCCAGATACTGGGTCAGGACAAAATTATGATAATCAAGTGCTTCGGCGAGTTTTTCGTCGAATACGGCAGGGTTATAGAGGTCTTGCACACGAATAGCGCGACGGGCAACCTTGTCTTCGTACGCAGGCCCGATACCCCGACCCGTCGTACCGATTTTGCCATCACCCTTGCGACGCTCGCGCGCCTGATCAACGGCAATGTGATAGGGAAGAATCAACGGGCACGACGCAGAAATCTGCAAGCGCGAACGAACATCAAGACCGGCGGTTTCAAGCTCGACGATTTCTTTCAGCAAGGCTTCGGGGATAACACCACACCGTTACCGATGTAGCAGGTTAACCCGGGGTGCATGATGCCCGACGGAATAAGACGCAAAATTGTCTTGGTGCCATTAATCCAGAGCGTATGACCGGCATTGTGACCGCCTTGAAAACGTACGACACCCTGGGCAGACTCGGCCAGCCAGTCAACGATCTTGCCCTTGCCTTCGTCACCCCACTGGGTGCCGATAACCACGATATTCTTGCTCATGTTGCGAATTGGAAAAAGCTAGTCTGTACAACAACTATTTGGTTAACCCATGCGACCCGGCAGGCTTATGCCCCGGCGGAAATCGCTCGAATGACCCACTGCCCCTCGTGCAGCACCAGTTCACGATCGACCTGGAACTCGTCAAGGGCGTGCGGTTGGCCCGGAAGCACTTGCACAACAATTTCACCAGCCTGACGCAGCTGACGAATGGCCTGAACCAGCCCGTCTTCGGTACCCCATGGCGCCTGAATGGCCCGGGCCAGCGGCGGTGCGCCAAGCCCGGATGAAAGTTTGCGAAGATCGAGACTGAAGCCTGTGGCCGGACGCACACGACCAAAGGCCTTGCCAACGCCGTCATAACGACCACCTCGCACCAGGGCATCATGCCAGCCCTGCGCATAAATAGAAAACACCACACCGGAATGATAGGCATAACCGGCGCCTGCATCGGCCAGATCGATACTGAAGGCATAGTCGGGCAATGCCACAACCAATGCCTTCAGGTCGGCAATCGCCTTGAACACGGCAGGCAATCGGGGCAACTGACTGACCGCAGCATCGAGCACATCGGTAGTACCGTACAAACGGGGCAATGCCTGCAACGCCTGAACGGTATCGGGCCGAATACCGTCAAGGGCAGCACACAGGCGCTGAATACCCGAGACATCTTTTGAGGCCATCATGTCTGACAGTTCGGCCTGAAGATCGGGATCTGCCAGCGCCGGATCAGCATCGATAATGGCACGGAATATACCGGGGTGATTCAGATCAATACGGGCATCTTTAACACCCGCCGTGTGCACGGACTCGACTGCCAGCTGGATCACCTGAATGTCGGCTTCGACGCCCTCGTGACCAAAAACTTCGGCCCCGATCTGAAGCAATTCGCGATCGGAGAGCAAGTCGGCAGGCCGGGCATGCAAGACCGTGCCGCAGTAGCAAAGCCGGGTGACACCCACGCGGTTCAGCAAGTGGGCGTCAATGCGGGATACTTGCGGCGTAATGTCGGGGCGCACGCCCAAGGTTCGCCCCGACAACTGATCAACCAGCTTGCAGGTACGTAAATTAAGGTCGCTACCCGAGCCCGAAAGCAGGGAGTCGAGGTATTCGACCAATGGCGGCGCCACGAGCTCGAAGCCGTGCGTACGGTAAAGGTCGAGTAACTGACGCCGCAACTCTTCGATGCGGCGCGCTTCAGCGGGAAGGATATCAGCCAGATGTTCTGGCAATAACCATTTGGACATGCGACAGACCTGAAAACTGTTTACAAGCAAGCAAACAAACAAAAAGCGACTTGGGGCGTAAGCCCGCCAAGTCGCTTGCGGAAGTATTTCAACTTACGGCGTATTGTAGCGCGTTTTACCCGATGCGTCAGACCAGAACCTGAAGAAGTCGGACTTGGGACTCAGCACCAACGTATCGTTGGTATTCGCAAACGCGGCCTGATACCCTTCCAGGCTCTTGTAGAACGAGTAGAAGTCAGGATTGCGACCATAGGCTCTGGCATACAGGTCTGCAGCCTGGGCATCGCCCTGACCTTTGATCTGCTGGGCATCGGCATAGGCCCTGGCAACGATTTCCTGGCGCTCCCGGTCGGCTTGCGCGCGGATACGCTCGCTGTCAGCAGCACCGGTGGCCCTAAGACGGTTGGCTTCTTCCTTGCGCTCGGCTTCCATACGACGGTAAACCGATTCAGAAATTTCAGGGGCAAAATCGATACGGATCAGGCGAACATCAACGACCTCCACACCCAACGGCTGTGCACGACGATCAACGTTGACCAACACCTCGCGCATGATGTCGCTGCGCTCGCTGGAGACTACCTGCTTCACCGTACGTACGTTAACTGCAGCGTTAAGCGCATCACGGATTTGGGCGCTGAGACGCTCTTCGGCCGCACGACGGTTCAGGCCAAACGTAACGTAGTACAGACGCGGGTCGGCAATACGCCATTTGACGTATGAATCAATAAGCAGGTTCTTCTTTTCAGCAGTCTGGATGCGCTCGGGATCGCGCGACTCAATGGTTTGCAGACGGCGATCAAGCTTGACGACATTTTCAAAAGGTGGGGGCAGCTTGAAATACAAGCCCGGTTCAACCAGTGTTTCACGCACTTCGCCAAGCGCAAAAACCAGCGCGGCATCGCGTTCGCGAACCACAAAAACACATGAGGAAGCGACGGCCAGCAAAATGACCAGACCAACAAGATAGGGAAAGAAACGTTGCATGATGGTAAGCCCTTTTAGCGCGAATAGGGATTCGACAGAAGCGAACCCGCAGCCCCGCCATACGGACTGTTGTTAGTGCTGGAAGTATTGGATGCACCGCTGTTACGCGACGGCGCCGCTGCCGGTGCCGCAGGCGAGGCTGCAGATGAAGCCGCCGCCTGGGTTGCGGCATCGGGCGTGCGCGCCGCCTGCTGCATGATCTTGTCCAGCGGCAAATACAGCATGTTGCTGCTCGCTTCGCTGTCAATGAACACCTTGCCCGCTTTCTCGTAGATGGACTGCATGGCGGTCAGGTACATGCGCTCGCGCGTGACTGCAGGCGCCTTGGCGTATTCGGCCTCGATGCTTGAAAAACGGGCGCTTTCCCCTTCGGCACGACTGACAACGGCAACGCGGTAACCCTCTGCCTCTTGAATCAGACGGGCAGCCTGACCCTGTGCCTGGGGAATAACGCCGCTGGCGTAGGCATTACCTTCGTTGATCTGACGCTCGCGGTCTTGGCCGGCCTTGACGGCATCATCAAACGCCGCCTGTACTTGCTCGGGGGCTGAACGTTCTGGATAGCCACTGTACTGACCTGGATACCGGTTTGATAACGATCGAGAATTTCCTGGGCAATCCGCTGGACGTCGGCAGCAATCTGCGTACGCGCCGAATACAGCACGGAATCCATCGGCTGACTACCCACGACTTCACGCATGGCCGTTTCTGCAGCCTGGCGGACCGACTCGTCGGGGTCTACCGTTTTAAACAGATAATCGGGCGCACCATTCGGCATGAGGCGATACTGCACAACATACTGCACATCCACGATATTCTCGTCGGTCGTCAGCATTAATGATTCGGGTAGTACCTTGTTACGGGCCGAACCACGAAAACCGACTTCAAAGGTACGCAGTTGTGAAATGTTGACGACCTGATTTTCTTCGATAGGATATGGCAAATGCCACTGCAAACCCGGGTTCAGGGTTTTCGTGTACTTGCCGAATTTGGTGACAACCGCCACCTGACCTTCCTGAACAATGACGAAACCACTGGCCAGCCAAAGCAGCAACAAAACGACCAGGCCGCCGATAAACAATTTGGGAGAGCCCTTGGGCAACTGCACCGGCGTACCGCCTCCGCCATCGAAGCCACCGCCACCGCGGCGACCTTTCTTGCCGAACAACGAACCGACACGATTATTGAAATCGCGCCAAACCTCGTCGAGGTCGGGAGGACCGCCATTGTTGCCCTGATTGTCATTGGGTTGACGTGGCGGCTCGGAGCCCCTTTGCCACGACCCCAGCCGGGATCATTCAAGTTATATATTTTCGACATTAAACGCATTATTTCCTGCGACCTGACCTGATTCAACAATCGCCTGACGCACGCCATCCAGGCCCGCCCGCGTCAGAGCACTAACGAATACGCGCACAATGGTACCATGTTCATCACGCTCTACCCGCGGCTCGTATCCGGCCTCGTCGATTTTGTTGTAGACCATGATTCTCGGGATATCACCGGCCCCGATATCGTCCAGCACCTTGTGAACCTCAAGGATTTGCTCATCGCGCTGGGGACTGGACGCATCGACAACATGCAGCAGCAAATCGGCCTGAACCGTTTCTTCAAGGGTGGCCCGAAATGCTGCGATAAGCGTGGGCGGCAAGTCGCGAATGAATCCGACCGTATCCGAAATAACCACCTGCCCCGCTCCGTCAATCCATAATTTTCGGGTGGTTGTATCCAGTGTGGCAAACAATTGATCTGCCGCATAGGCACCCGCGCGTGTCAGCGCATTGAACAAGGTGGATTTGCCCGCGTTGGTATAACCTACCAGCGAAACCGACATGATGCCGCCCCGCATGCGCGACCGGCGCTGCGTAGTGCGCTGGCGCTGGGCCTTATCGAGGCGTTCACGCAATAACCGGACTTTGGCACCGATCATGCGCCGGTCCATTTCAAGCTGTGATTCACCGGGCCCGCGCATACCAATACCCCCGCGCTGACGCTCAAGGTGAGTCCAGAGGCGTGTCAGCCGTGTCGACAAATGCTGCAACTGAGCAAGTTCAACCTGCAGTTTTCCTTCGTGACTTTTTGCACGTAACGCAAAAATATCGAGAATCAAGGCAACCCGATCAACCACCCTGAGATTCAGATGACGCTCGATATTGCGCTGCTGCGCCGGCGAGAGGGGTTGGTCAAACAAGATAATATCTGCGGCCTGCTCATCGGCAATCAGCTTGGCTTCTTCGAGCTTGCCTTTACCAATGAAATACGCCGCGTCAGGACGCTGACGACGGGCCACCAGATGCCAGACGATATCGGCGCCAGCCCCTTCCGCCAGCATGATGAACTCGGCGGAATGCGCTTGAAAGTCGGGGTTACCCAAATCGACGCTTATAACTAAAGCTTTCATGTATGCCTGAAAAACGAACTGCCCGCCGGCGCACTAGGCGCGGCGGGCAGCACAAAAACAAAATCGGCGGCGGAATCAGTCGGACGAGGAGTCATCGAGCTGAAGATTGACCGGACGCGCAGGAACAACGGTGGAAATGGCGTGCTTGTAAACCATTTGAGTAACAGTATTGCGCAGCAGCACAACGTACTGGTCGAACGATTCGACCTGCCCTTGCAGCTTGATGCCATTTACCAGGTAAATGGATACGGGGACGTGCTCTTTACGCAGCGCGTTAAGAAAGGGTCTTGTAATGTTTGCCCTTTATTGCTCATTGGCTTAGCTCCAATTGTGTTGTTCTGGATAAAAACTTCAAAGGGCTACTTTACAGGGTTTCCCCGCATTTCGCCACGGCGATACCACAAATATGTGCAAATTATGCGCTTAAACCAAAGTAGCCAGCGCCTGACATAAACGTTCGCCGGCCTGCGGGGTACCCACAGTAATACGCAGGAATTCATTAACCCGCGGTTGGCTGAAATGGCGCACTAAAATACGTTGCTCGCGCAGACCTTGGGCCAGAACCGAAGCATCATGCGCCGGATGACGGGCAAACACAAAATTGGCCTGACTTGGCAACACCTGAAACCCGAGTGCAGTCAAATCAGTCACCAACACCTCACGCGCATCAATGATCGCCTGACAAGCACGACGGAAGTAATCGTGGTCGTTGATGGACGCAATGGCACCCGCCTGAGCCACGGTATCAAGCGGGTACGAGTTGAAGCTGTCTTTTACCCGGACCAGAGCCTGAATGATTTCCGGACTGCCAATCGCATAACCGACACGCAAGCCTGCCAGTGATCGTGATTTTGAAAACGTATGAATGACGGCAATATTGTCGTGCCCGGCCATCAGGGAAACCGCAGAATCAGCCCCAAAATCGATGTAAGCCTCATCAACGATGACGGCGATATCGGGATTAGCGCGTGCAATGTCGCGGATGTGATCTAGCCCCATTGCAATGCCGGTTGGCGCATTCGGGTTGGCAAAAATGATGCCGGCCGGCAACACATCCCGTTTGCGGGTGTAATCACCCACATCAATTGAAAAATCATGCGCCAGCGGCTGCAGTTCGACCGGGACATCGAACAGGCGGCAATAGGTTTTATAGAAACTATAAGTAATGTCAGGCATCAGCAAGGGACGCCCGGCATGGCGGAACAAACCGTTGAAAACGTGAGCCAGCACCTCATCGGAACCATTGCCCACAAACACCTGCTCGGGCTGTACCCCATGATGTCGTGCCAGCGTTTCGCGCAAAGCCGTCGATTCGGGATCAGGATACAGACGGAGCCGCTCATCAGCCGCATCGTGCATGGCCTTTATGGCCAATGGGGAAGGCCCCACGGATGCTCGTTGGTATTCAGCTTGAGCAGGTCAAGAATTTTAGGCTGTTCACCCGGTACATAAGGGGCCAGCCCGGCGACATGATCACTCCAGAAACGGCTCAATCAGGCCCCCTTCTGAATAAATGGGTTGGTAGATGACTTGAACTCGATACGCAGCGGCGTTCCTTCAAGCTTGAAGGCCGAGCGGAAACGGGTTTCAAGATAGCGACGGTAAGAATCGGGAATGGCATCCAGCGCATTACCGTGGATGATAATAAGTGGGGGATTTTGCCCGCCCTGATGGGCATACCGCATTTTGGGGCGAAAAATACCTTTGCGTGGGGGCTGTTGCTGCTCGACGGCAGCCAGCAGAACACGCGTCAGTTTTGGCGTTGACAAGCGCGCAAACGCAGCCGCGTGGGCCGCACGAATGGACTTGATCAGCGGCTGAATGCCCTTGCCCTTGAGCGCCGAAATCGTATGCATTTGAGCAAAGGACAGAAAACGCATTTTGCGCTCAAAGTCGCGTTTGATGCGATCACGCTGTTCGGCGTTCAGACCATCCCACTTATTGATGGCCACGACCAGCGCCCTGCCGGTTTCAACGACAAAACCCGCAATATGCGCGTCTTGGTCAGAAATTTCGGCATGAGCATCCAGCATCAGTACGACCACGTTACAGGCTTCGATAGCCTGCAACGTTTTGATAACCGAGAATTTTTCGATAGCTTCGAAGACCTTGCCACGACGACGCAAGCCAGCCGTATCGATCAAGGTGTAAGGCACACCTTCGTGTTCAAATTCAATTTCGATGGCATCGCGGGTGGTACCCGGCATGTCGAAGGCAATCACGCGTTCTTCGCCCAACAATGTATTGATGAGCGTAGACTTGCCCACGTTTGGGCGCCCGACAATAGCAAGCTTGATACGATGTTCGACGGGCGCATCAGCGGCCTCGGCCTCATCGGATTCGGTTGAGGACAGGTCGGGTTCGCTGCCGTCACCCTCAAACACCGTTTCACCGGTGTCCAGCGCGTCGTCGGATTCGATGTCATCAAGAAATGACAGTGCATGCTCGATAAGATCGACAACGCCATCACCGTGAGAAGCCGAGATGGGGTACGGTTCACCCAGACCGAGTTCGTGGAACTCGGCCATGGCCCCGCTGTTGCGCATGCCTTCGGCCTTATTGACAGCCAGGAAAACACGCTGCCCGGAACGGCGCAGCAAACGGGCGATTTCGTGGTCGTGCGCATTGATACCCGCGCGAGCATCGACCAGAAAAATAACAACATCAGCCTCGGCAATGGCCTGCTGGGTTTGCCGGGCCATTTCGGCCACGATTCCCTCTTTGGCCACGGGTTCGAAGCCACCCGTATCGACGGCCAGGAACGGATACTTGCCAACACGACCCTCACCATAGTGACGGTCGCGGGTTAAACCCGAAAAATCGGCAACGAGCGCCGCGCGAGAACGGGTAAGCCGGTTGAACAGGGTGGACTTACCCACGTTCGCGCGGCCCACCAGGGCCACGACAGGCTTGTAAGAAACAGTTTTCAATTGACACCAACCAATACCAGATTGCCATTACCCGTTTGTACGAGTACACCACGGGGGTGGCAACCAGGGGAAACTATCGCACCGCCACCAGTCTGGATACGACCCAGCAACCGGCCATCGGAGCGCGACAAGAAATGAACAAAACCGTCGTAATCACCAAAGGCTACCGCCTGAGGAACAACGGCCGGACCCGACAGACGTCGATTACGCAAACCATCCTGGCGCCAGCGCTCTTCACCATCAACCAGGGCAAAGGCATGCACTACGTCGCGATTACCCGCGCCATAGGCCTGACTGCTGTCGGTTGTGATGCCTTTGTGGTCGAGAACGGCTGTTCCCAAACGGGAATACCGCCCTGGGCGATATCAAAACATACGATACGCCCCTGGTATGACGCACCACACAACAACGACCCCTGGGTTTGCGGCAGGCCCACCACATCGTTGATGCGCTCAAGATCAGTGGCACCGCGCGAGCTGGATACCGTACCCTCCCACTGGACGGCGCCATTCTGGGCATCAATGACGATCAGGCGACCGTTGGGCAGACCGGAAATGACCACCCCGTCAATGATCAGCATCTGCATGCTGGTTTTGAGTGCCAACGCCGGACCCGGCCGCTGTACGGACCAGAGACGATCGCCCGATTGGGCATCAAATGCCTGGATCCGATAATCGCTGCTGCGAACCACCACGACACCGGCGCCGACAGCGGGCGGAACAAACACTTCGCTGGAGGCCTGGGCACGCCATTTCTCGTTACCCTGATCATCAAAAGCCACCACCGTGCCGTCAGGACCCGCAACCGCCGTAATCGTACCGTCTGAGCCTGCACCCGCAGAAAGCGCGGTACCCGCGTTGGCGCGCCACAAGGCCCCACCACCGGACAGACTGGTCTTGATTACAGCACCATTGGGCGCAGCCGCATAAACCGAGTCACCCACGACAGCAGGGATAAACCCCGGGCCCTGACCACTACCAATGTTGACGGACCACAGGGTTGAGGCCGAAACTCCGGCAGGGTATTCCGTTAAAGCGACAGGCTCAAAACGCAGATCTTTGGGAGAAAGCCACGAACAACCAGCCAGAACGGATACGCCCAGGGCAACAGCAGCGAACTTCAGGCGACGGGACAAGAATTTGCTCATGTATCAGACTCCGAGTGCGTCAATTTTGAGTTGGATAATCTGGGTGATCGGATCAGTGCCCAAGGCTTTGAGCGCTTTTTCCCACTCGACCCTGGCTTCTGATTTTTTGCCCTGGACGACAAGAATATCGCCGCGACGATCGGCATACAGCGCCGCAAATGCTTCCGGACCATCGGCGACGAGCTTCCAGGCATCGTCAGGTGCGCCCTGCTCGAGCAAGATGCCGGCCAGACGCAAACGCGCCAGCGGAATCAGCGCCTGATCATTGCTTTTATCAATCACCCACTGCAATTGGGCGCGAGCGCCATCGTAATCTTTTTCACGCACCAGCACCTGTGCGGCGACAAGTGCGCCACGCGAGGCATAACCCGACGATGCGAAGTCATCACGCAGGGTCTGACTGGCGGCCTTGATACGGCCCAGTGCATTTTCGTCAGGCTGAGTTGCCGCCGCCTCGAGCGCCTCAAAATAGCCCATGGCTTGCGCCGCCTGATTCCCCTGATACCACTGCCAGCCACGCCAGCCGGCAAACGACAAGGCCAGGACGGCCAAAATAGTCACAATCAACGTGCCGTAGCGTTCCCACCACTGCCGGATTGCATCAAGCTTTTCCTGTTCTTCAAGATCGTATGCCATGCTTTCTTATACCTTTTGTTTCAGTGCATCTACCAGGCGGCCCACGGGAACCGACTCTTGCTGGGCCCCTTCCGTGGCCAACTCTGCGCGCAGCCATTTTATGCTGACAACGCCATTACGCAACTCGTCTTCACCGACAATCACCGCCACTTGCGCTCCACTCGAATCAGCACGCTTGAACTGTGACTTGAAACCCGAAGACCCGGCGTGAACAATGACGCTCAGACCAGCATCACGCAACTGCTCGGCCAAGGTGGCACACATACGCTGCGCCGCATCGGATTGATGAATCATGTAGACCTGGCACTCGGGCGCCGGCGGCTGCGGCTGGCACTGACCCCAGAGGTCAAGCAAGCGCTCCATACCAATGGCAAAGCCAACGGCCGGAGCCCCTTGCCACCCAGCAGCTCGATCAGACCATCGTAGCGACCACCACCACATACCGTGCCTTGGGCACCGAGCTGGTCAGTCACCCATTCAAAAACGGTCGAGTTGTAGTAATCGAGACCACGCACCAGGCGCGGATTCAATGTGTAACTGATACCGGCATCGGCGAGCCGCTGACAGACCCCGTCGAAATGCGCACGGGACTCGTCACCCAGAAAATCAAAGAGGCTAGGCGCCGCGTTCGCCATGGCCTGCATGGCTGGATTTTTGGTGTCGAGCACGCGCAACGGATTGGTATGCATGCGGCGACGAGCCTCATCGTCGAGCACATCGATATTGGCCTCGAGATGGCGCACCAGTGCTTCGCGATGTGCAGCACGCTCGGCCGGCTGACCGAGCGAGTTCAGTTCAAGGCGCACATGCTGCAGCCCAAGCGTTTTCCAGAGCCTGGCCAGCATGATGATAAGCTCGGCATCAATATCGGGCCCGGCAAAGCCCAACGCCTCGACATCAATTTGATGAAACTGGCGATAACGACCACGCTGGGGTTTTTCGTGGCGAAACACTGGCCCCATGGAATATACCCGCTGGGGCCGATCGTAGAGCAGATTATGCTCGATCGTGGCCCGCACCAGACCCGCAGTGAACTCGGGGCGCAAGGTCAGGTGCTCATCATTCAACGCATCAGTGAATGAATACATTTCTTTTTCGACAATGTCGGTAACTTCGCCGATCCCCCGGGTGAACAGACGGGTATGCTCGAGGACGGGCGCACGCATATTGCGATAGCCGTAGGCGGCAAGCCACTGGCGAACAATTTCTTCGAGACTTTCCCAGTGGGCACTGGTTTCGGGTAAAACGTCTTTCATGCCGGTGATGGCATGAACTTTCTTGAACGACTGCGACATAAAAACTCTTTGATTTCGAAACGGATCAGGCGGCCTTGTCAGACGCCCCAAACCTTTCGTGAACATAACGTTCGACAATAGCCTGGAATTCGCTGGCGATGGTATCACCCTTCAGGGTCACCGTGCGGCGTCCGTCGATATAAACCGGTGCCGAGGGTATTTCGCCGGTACCCGGCAAACTGATACCGATATCGGCATGCTGGCTTTCACCAGGGCCGTTCACGACACACCCCATCACAGCCACGTTCATGGACTCTACGCCGGGATAACGGGTCTTCCAGACCGGCATCTGCTGACGCAAGAACTGCTGAATACTGTCGGCGAGCTCTTGGAAAACGGTACTGCTGGTGCGCCCGCAGCCGGGACAGGCAACCACCATGGGTGTAAACGCACGCAACCCCATGGTTTGCAAGATTTCCTGCGCCACAACCACTTCGCGCGTGCGATCACCTCCGGGCTCTGGGGTAAGCGAAATGCGGATGGTGTCACCAATACCCTGCTGCAGCAAAACGGCAAGCGCGGCCGTAGACGCCACAATACCTTTACTTCCCATGCCGGCTTCGGTAAGACCAAGATGCAACGGATAATCGCAACGCGACGCCAGATCTTGATACACCGTAATAAGGTCCTGGACATGACTGACCTTGCACGACAACACAATGGCATCGCCAGGCAAACCCATGGTTTCGGCACGTAGTGCGTTGGTGATCGCAGAAACGACCAAGGCCTCTCGCATGACCGCCTGGGCAGGCCAGGGCTGAGGCCGGCGACTGTTTTCATCCATCATGCGGGCCATCAGCTGGCTGTCAAGACTGCCCCAGTTGACACCAATACGTACCGGTTTCTGATAACGGCACGCCACCTCGATCATTTGTGCGAAATTATCATCACGCTTGTTACCCGCGCCCATATTGCCCGGATTGATCCGGTATTTGGACAACGCCTGCGCGCACTCGGGGAACTGGGTCAACAGCTTGTGCCCGTTGTAATGAAAGTCACCGACCAGCGGGACAGCCACCCCCATGCGATCGAGTTGATCGCGGATGGCGGGCACCTGAGCCGCGGCCTCGGGTGTATTGACCGTAATACGCACGACCTCGGAGCCCGCCAGGGCCAATTCCTTGACCTGTATGGCGGTAGCGATGGGATCAGCGGTGTCGGTGTTGGTCATGGACTGCACCATGACGGGTGCCCCGCCCCCAACCTTGACAGCATGATTGCCCCAGGCCACCGAAACCTGGCGGGTTTGACGACGAGCAGCCGCACCAACTGCCAAAGAACCGTCGGGATTAACGGACTGAGAATCGTTTTGCTTCATTGTTGCAGGTCAAGGCGACACAAAGAGGAGTTAGGGATTGGCAGAGGGACGCAGCCATTCGAAAACCAGCCATGATTCGGGCAACCAGCCGCGATCAATGGCATAGAACGCTGCAGCCACAATAACCAGCAGAATGACAATAAACCATACCCACGAAAAACCACCGCTCTCGGACTGTACCGGCAGATCGGTTGGCGTGAACTCGGGGCCGGTATTGACTGGTGAAATACTGACTTTTGGCGTAGCGGCTTCACCCGTTTGATTACCCAGCATCGTCATGATGGCATCGACATCGGCCTCGAGAAAACGGGCATAGTTCTTGACCAGCCCCCGCAGCGGCAAACCCGACGGCAGATCAGCCCACTGTTCGTTTTCAAGGGCCTGCAACTGACGTGCCGAGTACTTCAGACGGGTCGAGACTTCAGATAACGTGACGCGCCGGGCCTGACGCAGTGCCTTGAGCGTGGCACCGACGCCATCGCGCAAATTGACAACCGAGGCATCATCGGCCTGTTGTTTGAGCAAAGGCGGGGTCATGCGTGCTCCTGTTTGATGGGTATGGTGGCGCGATGAGGTAAGCGTTCTTCGATGCGGGTTCGGTCTTTGACTTCACCTGCCAACTGGCCACAAGCCGCCGCGATATCGTCGCCACGTGTTTTACGTACGGTCGTAACGATACCAGCGTCGACAAGAATTTGCGAAAATAGCCTGACACGCGCAGCCGAAGAGCGACGCAAGCCTGACTGGGGAAAGGGATTGAACGGAATCAGGTTGTACTTGCACCGTACCTGACGCGCGATCTGGATGAGTTCGCGGGCGTGCTGGTCAGTGTCGTTGACCCCGTCAAGCATGATGTATTCGAACGTGATGAAATCGCGCGGCGCATGCTGCAGGTAACGGTTGCAGGCGTCGAGCAGTTCCTTCAAGGGATATTTGCGATTGAGCGGAACCAGACGGTCGCGCAACGTGTCGTTGGGCGCATGCAAGGATACGGCCAAAGCGACCGGACAATCTTGGGCCAGTCGGTCGATAAAAGGAACAACCCCTGAGGTACTGACCGTTACGCGCCGACGAGACAAACCATAGGCATTGTCATCAAGCAAAATGCGTACCGCCGCCAGCACATTATCGTAGTTAAGCAAGGGTTCGCCCATGCCCATGAACACGACATTGGTGATAACACGGCCAGGTGGTTCGGATGCGGCGGTACCCGCAATGCGGGCGCTGTCGAGATTGGCTTCAAGCACGCGCTTGGCGTGCCACAACTGACCCACGATTTCGGCGGCGGACAAGTTACGGTTGAAGCCTTGATAGCCGGTTGAGCAGAACGGACAAGCCACCGTGCAGCCAGCCTGGCTGGAAATACACAGCGTGCCGCGATCATCTTCGGGGATAAACACCGCTTCGACCGCATTATTGTTACCGACGTCAAACAACCATTTACGGGTACCGTCGGAAGAAAACTGTTCGGTTTGCACCGGTGGTGCAACAATGCAGCAGTGCTGTTCGAGCTGGCGGCGAAAATCGCGCGCCAGATCGGTCATGACGTCGAAAGAACCGGCACTGCGCTGGTGCAGCCAGCGCATCAGTTGACGGGCACGAAACGGCTTGCCGCCCCATCGACCGACCAGGTCGGTGAGCTCGGTAGCAGTCAGGCCCAACACATTGATTTTTTCGGTAGTTTCAGTCATGAGATTGGGCCCAGGAGGGCCCGCAGAGCAAATTAACGGCTGTGGATGTTGCTTTCGGGGAAGAAGAAAGCAATTTCAACGGCGGCAGTTTCAGGGGCGTCGGAACCGTGAACGGCATTGGCATCAATGCTGTCAGCGAAATCGGCGCGGATGGTGCCGGCTTCTGCTTTCTTGGGATCGGTGGCACCCATCAGGTCACGGTTTTTCTGGATGGCGCTTTCGCCTTCGAGAACCTGAACAAAAACAGGACCGGAGACCATGAAATCAACCAGATCTTTGAAGAAAGGACGTGCGGCGTGAACAGCGTAGAAGCGTTCGGCTTCGGCGCGCGACAGCTGCTTGAGCTGGGCAGCAACGACTTTCAGGCCAGCTTGCTCGAAGCGGGCGACGATCTGGCCAATGACGTTTTTGGCGACTGCATCGGGTTTGATAATAGAGAGGGTGCGTTCGATTGCCATAAAATATCCAAATTGAAAGGAAAGTTTTTCTTAGTAAAAACAAGAACTTTTCGAAAGTTTTTGTCAACCGCTCATTTTAACATGCCTGTTTGTGCATTCTGCAGCTTCTGTTTGCCCAATCCACATCTTAAAATGGCGGGTTTTCCTCATCTTAAAATGATGTGTTTCCTGGCCTGCTGAAATCAGACGGGTCCCGGGCTCGTTCAGACAGCGAGCTTTTTTATTGACACACGCAAGAATTCTTATGACATCCAACGCAGCAACCCCGGACGCCAACGCGCTTCCCAAAAGTTTTGAACCCGAGGCCCTCGAGGCTCGCTGGTATGCCGAATGGGAATCCCGCGGTTATTTCAAAGGTGGCCAGCACGTGACGCCTGCCGCCGGACACACCAGCGAACCGTTTGTGGTTCAGTTCCCGCCACCCAACGTGACCGGCACGCTGCACATGGGGCACGCCTTCAACCAGACCGTGATGGACGGGCTGGTGCGCTACCACCGCATGCGCGGCGACGACACCGTATTCATCCCGGGTACCGACCACGCCGGCATTGCCACCCAGATCGTGGTTGAACGTCAGCTTGATGCGCAAAACATCAGCCGCCACGACCTGGGTCGCGAAAAGTTCCTTGAAACTGTCTGGGCCTGGAAGAACAAATCAGGCAATGCCATTACCGAGCAGTTCCGCCGCCTGGGCTCGTCGGCCGACTGGGCCCGTGAATATTTCACCATGGACGACAATCTGTCACGCGGCGTGGTCGAAGTCTTCGTACGCCTGTTCGAACAAGGCCTGATCTACCGCGGCAAACGCCTGGTGAACTGGGATCCGGTTCTGGGTACGGCGGTGTCCGACCTTGAGGTGGTCAGCGAGGAAGAAGATGGTTTCATGTGGGAAATCGCCTACCCGCTGGTGGAACCCGCGCAAGGTGTCACCCACCTGGTTGTGGCGACCACACGTCCGGAAACCATGCTGGGCGACGTGGCCGTGATGGTTCACCCTGAAGACGAACGCTACGCCCACCTGATTGGCAAGTTTGTTCACCTGCCCTTGTGCAACCGCCAGATCCCCGTCATTGCCGACGATTACGTCGACCGCGAATTCGGCACCGGTGTGGTCAAGGTGACCCCTGCCCATGACTTCAACGACTATGCGGTTGGCCAGCGTCACAGCCTGCCGCAGATCAGCATTCTGTCGCTTGACGCCAAAATCAATGAAAATGCACCTGCTGTATATCAGGGCCTTGACCGCTTCGAGGCGCGCAAGACCATCGTGGCCGACCTGGAAGCCCAGGGGCTGTTGCGCAAGGTCAAACCACACAAACTGATGGTGCCACGCGGTGACCGCACCCAAACCGTGATCGAGCCCATGCTGACCGACCAGTGGTTCGTGGCCATGAGCAAACCGGCCCCCGAAGGCACCATCCACCCCGGCAAGAGCATCACCGAGGTCGCCCTTGAGGTCGTCGCAGACGGCCGCGTGCAGTTCTGCCCTGAAAACTGGACGACAACCTACAACCAATGGCTGGAAAAGATCCAGGACTGGTGTATTTCGCGCCAGTTGTGGTGGGGGCACCAGATTCCAGCCTGGTACAGCGAAGACGGCCAGATTTTCGTGGCCCGCAATGAGGCCGAGGCCCTTGAAAAAGCCCGCGCCGCTGGCGTCAACGGCCCGCTGAACCGCGACAACGATGTGCTGGACACCTGGTTCTCGTCGGCGCTGGTTCCCTTTACTGATCTGGGCTGGCCTGAACAAACACCTGACCTGGCCCGTTATTTGCCGTCCAGCGTGCTGGTCACCGGCTTTGACATCATTTTCTTCTGGGTGGCCCGCATGGTCATGATGAGCATGCATATGACCGGCCAGGTCCCGTTCAAAACCGTCTATGTGCACGGCCTGGTGTGCGACATGGAAGGCAAGAAAATGAGCAAGTCCAAGGGCAACACGATTGACCCGGTCGACCTGATCGACGGCATTGATCTTGAGTCTTTGGTGGCCAAGCGCACCAGCGGCCTGATGAACCCGCGTGCTGCGGCCTCCATTGAAAAGAAAACCCGCAAGGATTACCCCGACGGCTTCCCGGCCTATGGTACTGATGCACTGCGCTTCACGATGGCGGCCTATGCCACGTTGGGCCGCAACATCAACTTCGACCTGAAGCGCTGCGAGGGGTACCGCAATTTTTGCAACAAGCTGTGGAATGCGACGCGCTTTGTACTGATGAATACCGAGGGGCACGACCTGAGCGGCACGGGCAATGACGAGCTTTCATTTGTTGACCAGTGGATTCTCAGTCGTCTGCAACGCCTGGAAAGTGATATTGAACGTGGTTTTGGCGACTATCGTTTCGATTTCATTGCCAACGGGCTGTATCACTTCATCTGGGACGAGTACTGCGACTGGTACCTGGAGTTGACCAAGGTGCAACTGCAAACAGGCACGCCAGCGCAACAACTGGGTACACGTCGCACGTTGATTCGTGTTCTGGAAACGGTGTTGCGCCTGGCGCATCCGATCATTCCGTTCATTACCGAAGAGCTGTGGCAGAAGGTTTCTGTTGTGGCCGGCAGCCGCAAGGAAACTGATGTCACCAGCGTCAGCGTTCAGCCCTACCCGGTTGCAACTGCTGCTCTTGTCAATGAGACCGCCGAAGCTCAGGTGGCTGAACTGAAGGCACAGGTCGAGGCTGTTCGTGCGCTGCGCGGCGAAATGAACCTGTCGCCGGCACAACGTGTACCTCTGGTGGCGCGCGGTGATGCGGCGACATTGTCCCGCAATGGTGCCTACCTGGCGGCTATGGCCAAGCTCAGCGAGGTTGAGATCGTTGATCAGTTGCCTGATGTGGGTGCGCCGGTTCAGGTGGTGGATACGACCGAGCTGATGCTGAAGGTTGAAATCGATGTGGTGGCTGAGCGTGCGCGGCTGGGTAAGGAAATTG
Organism: Neopusillimonas aromaticivorans; assembly: GCF_030344915.1. Classification (GTDB taxonomy): domain Bacteria; phylum Pseudomonadota; class Gammaproteobacteria; order Burkholderiales; family Burkholderiaceae_B; genus Neopusillimonas; species Neopusillimonas aromaticivorans. Next base: position 169,586 of record NZ_CP128233.1, read on the forward strand.
AGCGTTTGGTCGGCGAGATCGAGAAGGCGAACGCGAAGCTGTCGAACGAGCGGTTTGTGGCGAAGGCGCCGACGGCGGTTGTTGAACAGGAAAAAGCGCGGGTCGCGCAGTTTTCCGAGACACTGACCAAGGTGCGGGAGCAGTTTGACAAGCTGAAGTAACGGGGTGATGTTTGCCCGGGTGCGGTACGGATGTTGGGTATGGTGCTGTACTGCGCGTGTGTTTGTTTGTCGATGCGCGGTGTTGGCGTTTTGCTTGTAATCAATGCGCGGTGCTGTCGCAGGTGTCCGGGTACTACGGGTCACGCGCCCGGCCCTTCGGGCTTCCCGTCGCCCGTACGTTAGCCGGGGCGGGCGCTAAACTCGCGGATCGACCAGCCACCGGCTGGTCGAAAACGCCCGCTCAAACACCGCGCCCTTTATCCCCGACTAACGCACGTGCGACGGCGAGCGCAAAACCCTCCGGACCCGGACACCCGCACCAACACCGGGTTGGGGTTGTTGGAAAAATATATCAGGTTGTTGGAAAAATAAATCAATGAGTGGTATGGCTGATCTGGCACCCAGACTTGGAATGGGTGCTGAACGTAGATTCAGTCAACCCGCCGTTCACCAATGACTTTCCGGATCTACCCATTACATGATCAACTCGCCCTCCCCTCTGCACATTCCCGAAGACCTTTTCTCAACCCTGAAAAACTCAAAACACGTGGTCGTTTTCACAGGGGCCGGTGTCTCTGCGGAAAGCGGCATTCCTACGTTTCGTGATCGGCTGACAGGCTTATGGGAACGCTTCAACGCGGCAAACCTGGCAAGCCCCGAAGCCTTTAAAAAAGATCCCGCGCTGGTGTGGGGGTGGTATGAATGGCGACGCATGAAAATACTGCAGGCTCAACCCAATGCCGCGCACATGGCGATTGCCCGGCTGGAAAAGCATGTGCCTGCCTTGACACTGATCACCCAAAATGTGGATGACCTTCATGAGCGCGCTGGCAGCATATCGGTAAGTCACCTGCATGGCCGACTTGATAAGCCACGCTGCTTCAGCTGTCATCGCCCGCACCTGTTACCACCGGACATCCCCAATGAGCCCGAGGATGGTCGACGGGTAGATCCGCCCAAATGCACTCAGTGCGATGGCCTGATACGACCGGGTGTCGTCTGGTTTGGCGAGTCGCTTCCCGAAACAACGCTGAGCTCGGCATTTAAAGCCGCCAAAACCTGTGATTTGCTATTTGTCGCAGGAACTTCAGGCGTGGTGATGCCGGCTGCAGAAATTCCTCGAAAAGCGAAACGAGCCGGGGCAAAGGTTGTGGAAGTTAACCCGGTGCCAGCCATGGAAAACGCCAACTGGACGTTCGCCAATGGGGCTGGACAATTTTTTGATCAGTTACTGAAGGGTTTGTGACGACCCGTGCGGTAGAACATATGAGCACCCGACAGCGGTTTTCCCACCCGTTGGGACGGTGCCTGGCCAGACATGCCGGGGTTTACAAAGCCACAGATGCTAGTCGCCTTGACCTTTGGCCGTACAGACACTGCGCATGATCGCCAGCTCGCGGTACATCATGGCCGCCCAGGTATTCGCAATATAGGTACACACTGCTGCACCGTGGATACCCTGGCACCGCCAGTCAAGACTCAAGGTTTCACTGTCAGCCAGCTGGATTGTGCTCTGACCTGGACCACCGAATGTTGAATTCGCCGTTTCGGCGGCCTGACGCGCAGTCTCTTCATGCGACTGAATGATCTGCCTAACATTGGTATTTGCAGCCTCTTTGGCCATGGTGTTGGACACTATCTGGATACGAAGGTTGGCCAGAATTGGATCGCGATACTTTGGAAGGCGTGGATCAAGGTAGGCAAAGTTACCGTTACATACCGGCCTACCCGCTGTCTTCGAGTCTGCAGAAGGCTCTGAAACAGTGTTGGCTGCCGTACCACTCGGTGATGCCGAAGCGGGCAGACCTGCATTGCGCTGCTGGCGTTCATTGTGGGTGTTATCTTGCTTCAGCATTGACTGCAAGACCGCAACCCGTGTGCTGTTACCAAATGTCAATGGCCATTATTTTTGACCCACTTTTGGCCAATAAAATTGACCCACCCATTGTTTGTTAACTGGATGTTTTCTGCTTCAGTCGGTAGCTCTCGCCTCCCAGCATAAAGATGTTTGAGTGATGGATAACGCGGTCAATGATCGGGATGGCCACGTTATCGTGATGGAAGAACTCACCCCAATCGGTGAAGTCTTTGTTGGTGGTCAGGATGATGGATCGGTACTCGTACAGCGCATTCACGAGCTGGAACAAGTTGAACCGGGCCTGAGCCGTCATGGGTAAATAGCCGAGTTCATCAATGATCAACATATCGAATTTGGCCAGCTGGCTGATCCGTTTTTTGAGCTCGCCTTTCATCTCGGCCAGCTCCAAGTCTTCCACCAGATCAAGCGCGGTGCGGAATAACACTTTGTAGCCCGCCTGGATCGCTTTCTGGCCAATCCCAATGGCCAGATGGGTCTTGCCCACACCGGGCGGGCCGATGAAGACCACGTTCTCGCGATTATCGATAAACCCGAAGTCCAGCAACGCATTGACCTGACGCTTGGTGATCGTGGTCTGATGGCGGTAGTCGAAGTCCTCCAGATGCTTGTCCAAGGGTAGACCGGCCTGGCGGTGGTGGCGACTGATACGGCTGCGGGTGCGTTCGGCAATTTCGTGCTCGGCCAGCATCTGGGCGAAGCTCAAGTGTGACAGGTCATTGGCCTCGGCCTGCGAGACCAGACCCACAAGGTCACGGCCGATGGCGCTTAAACGTAAGCTGCGATATTGTGCGCTGGTGTGCTCAAGCTGGCTCATGGGTCATCTCCTGTCCAGCAGAATGGCCAACAAGGGCGTAGGCACCCAGATCCAGAGGTTCGAACCAAGACTGACCAGACATCGGCTGATCGACGATGCGCCCGCGTTGTCGGGCCTGCTCATTCGCTTGCAGATAACGCTTAAGCAGACTGGCCGTCAGCTCATGGCGCTGCGACAGGCCGGTGATCAAGGTCATATTCAGCGGCATATGGGCCTGCAACAGCGAACGCACTGCGACGAGCTGGTCCCTATAGATTCGTGGGGATGTCCGTTTGAGCACCGCACATAATGCCAGGGCTGTGTCCGTTGGCATCATGCTCATAATCGCCTGTTCCAGGTCGCTGATACGCTGAGCATGGTCCCGGTAATGGTGACTATTCTTGACGATCCGGCCCCGCTCAGAACACACCGCGTGCACAGCAATCGTTTCGCCTGTTGCAAGGTCAGTGATCCTCAACCCATCGTCTTGTTCACACACACCGACGTTGGACTGCTGCCAAGCCATGGGCACGGAGTACTTGGTCGACTTCCATGAGATGAGGCCTGTCTTGTCGGCGCGCCGTGTTTGAACGCTGACCGCCCCAGTGGTCAGGCTGGCGGGGGATAGGTAAGGACGAAGGTGCTGACGTTCTTCATCTTCAAAGTGTGCTCGAGGCACTCGCCCTGTCGTGCCATGAACACGGGCATTGGCCACGTGATCAAGCCAGCGTTGGACATGCTCACGCAGTGCTTGTTCGCTGGCAAACTCCTCACCATAAAAACAATCCTGCTTAACGTATTTCACGCCTGCTTCTACTTTGCCTTTGCTCTCGGGGTCGTAACCCTCGCAGGCATGGATGCGGAATCCTGCCATGGTGGCAAACTCATGGAAGCGCTGGTTAACTGTCAATTCGCGATACTGCTCGCTGAGCACGACGAGCTTGGTCTGATCATACACACATTCTTCGGTGACACCGCCGAAGTAACGAAAGGCCTCATCATGCAATTGAATGAAGGCTGTGGTGTTCAGTGGCTTGAATGAGAGACCGACATACATCAAGCGCGAGCAGGAGAGCACGAACACCACAAAGTACACGGTTCGTTCTTGCCCACCCACAAGAACGCCACGCAGTTCACCTGGATCTACCTGGCACTGGATGCCGGGCATCAATTGCAGCACGGGTTCGTAATAGCGGGCCTGGCCTGTGGCGACGAGTTCTTTTAACGCCTGCACGTAGCGACGAATGCTGCGCGACGACACGCCCAACTCGCCCACACGTTGCTGTAGCCGACGCGCCAACTTGACCGCACTCAGCTGGGGAAAATGCTGAAGCTGATGGATCAGAAAGTCCCGATGCGCGTCCAGACGTTTATGCCGCGACCGATCCTCTTGAAGGATGCTGATCTGCGTTTCTTCCATCTGCAAATACTTGCGCACCGTATTGCGCGAAATCCCTAGCTCGTGACTGATGCCACGGATCGACATGCCATTGCCCTGGTCATACAGCCCTTTAATCTTGTGAATCACAACCCACTCCTTCACTACCGCGCTCCCGTTGCCCTTGATCTATGGGCAGGAACGCTACATGTTTCGTGGCCTCGCAGCCACCGGCAGGTGGGTCAAAATTGTTGGCCATAACTGGGTCAGTTTAATTGGCCATTAACAACCAAAACCCAGCTCTTGAAATGCATTAAGCAGGGCTCGCCGGTAAGCCGGCACGTTGGTACATTGAGGAGCGAAGCAGGAGCCTCGCCCCGCAGCCTTACCCGCTTTTTCGTATGCCTGAAGGGTTATCTTACGCACTTCGATGAAGCGGTCATCCATGCCGGACAACACCCTCTCGCTCATGAAAACCGACAGGTATTTAAACTCATGTTCGCTCCAGAACCCACGCTCAAGGCCCAGTTGAAACAACCGTTTTGCAAGCACGGGATCAATTTTGGCAAGATGGGTAACCGTAGAGCCACGGATAAACACAGGTATCAAAGGCCTTCTGTTGGCGTAGGCCAGCAAAAGATCTACCAAGGCCTGGACCGTTGAAATTCTGTTTTTCCCAACGAACTCGGCATTCACTTCCGACAGTGCACTAATCGCATTATCCAGGCTGTAAGTCACGTCGTGAAAAGCGTGTCCGAATTCATAGTTGTTGCACCCCGGCACCACGGCCCGCAACCCCTGAAGGGCAGCCGCCATGGTTTCGTCGGAGACCTGCTTTTTAGACACATTGTCTGTGTAGAGGGCCGCACTGTAGCTGGAAACACGATCACCGCATGGCTGGTTGCGATCATTTCCGGAGGCAATGAAATCGTCTGAAGTATAGGTTGACGAACAGCCTGCCAACACAAGAGTCAGGCTGAGAAGAATTGTCTTGATGATCAGGCCTAATGGGCCAAGGATTGATTGCATCATAGCTGCCACAAATTGCCTGCGGCAGAAAGAATTGTTCGGTATCATCTGAAGAGTCAACCGGATGACATTATCGCGCTTGCCCCCAGTGATACAAGCAGCGCACAAGGTCGGAATTGCGTATCACTGCGGCAAACCACCCCTTCGCAGCTGAAATTTCAGCCGAAAGAGCCGGGCGAGTTCGCGGAAATACGCGCCGCCCTACTCCAACGTTCGCAAAAAGCCTCATCAGCCTTCGTCAATTTCCCCGCCGCCCGCGCCCGCTCGATCAATTCCGGGCGCCGCTGTGCGGTCAACTTCAGCGATTGCTGGCGTCGCCAGACCGCAATATTGGCATGATGGCCCGAGAGCAAGGCTTCGGGTACAGGCTCGCCTTGATAGACTTCAGGACGTGTGTAATGCGGGCTGTCGAGCAAGCCACTGAGCGTGTCGTTGAACGAGTCCTGCAATGCAGAATCTGCCGTATTCAATACGCCGGGTAAAAGCCGGATGACGCTATCCATGATGGCCAGCGCAGCGATTTCGCCCCCGACAGAACAAAATCACCCAACGAAATTTCATCGGTTACGCAACGATCAATAAATCGCTGGTCGACCCCTTCGTAGCGACCGCACACAATGATGGCCCCCGAACCCGCGGCCAGTTCTTCGGCGACGGCCTGATTGAAACGGCGCCCTGTCGGGCTCATGAGAATAACATTCGCGTTGGGCTCGGCACGTGCGTTACGAGCGGCGCCCACTGCCTGTTCCAACGGATCGGCCAGCATTACCATTCCGGGACCACCCCCGTAGGGTCGATCATCTACCGTGCGATGAACGTCGTGCGTGAAATCGCGCGGATTCCACAACCCGAGGGACCAGCGCTGTTGGCGATGCGCACGGCCAGTAACCCCAAGGTCACGTACAACCGGGAACATATCAGGGAAAAGCGAGATGATATCGAAACGCATCAGCCAATAGCGTGATCAGAGATCAACAGGCCAGTTGCTTTCCAGCAATTTTTTGGACAGATCAACGTTATGGACGTGTGCCTCGACAAAGGGAACCAGCACTTCCTGGGTACGACCTTTTTCGTTAAGCAGCAATGCAAGACCACCCTGCCCATCGTCTTCAGCACGGGCGACGTGCAACAGGCCGTGAGCGCCATTATCTGACACTTCCATGACCTGCCCGATCAGGGCCGAGTTCCCTTCGCCATCAACACCCATGACGCGGCAGCCAACAAGATCGACCCAGTAGAACTCGTCAGGATCGGCCTTCGGAAAACTGGCGCGCGGCACCCAGATGGTATAGCCTTTGGACGCCTCGGCCCGGTCACGATCAGGGATGACGGCGAGTTGAGCCACAACCGCCGAGCCGTGCTTTTTGGCAGAAACAACGCGCGTTATTTGCGGATGTGACAAAGCGCCCGATTTCCCAGGAGGAACGGGCGCTTTTAACCACCACTGGCGTGCCGTCAGCAACGCAGCCGCATCAGCCGAATAGGGCTGGATCTTGACCCAACCCTTGACACCGTACGCCCCTAAAACCCTGCCGATTTCAACAAGATCTTGAGGCAAAGAGTTGCCAACAGGTGCGCCGTTTGAAGCGCTGTCGCTCATGACTTCAGGCTGTGCGCGGCATGGTGCTGCAATCAAGCAGCAACTTTGGCCGAGTATTCTTTAACCAGGCGAGCAACTGCGGGCGACAATTGCGCACCATTGCTTGTCCAGTATTCAACGCGGTCGAGCGCAATACGCAGGGTTTCCTGGTTTTCGCCACCAACCGGGTTGTAAAAGCCGACGCGTTCAATAAAACGGCCGTCGCGACGGTTACGCGAATCAGCAGCAACAAGATTGTAAAACGGACGTTTCTTCGAGCCACCGCGGGCCAGACGAATCACCACCATAGGTAATCCTTTGAAAATGTTGTGGAAAACAAAAGATTCTAGCACCTTACAGTTGCGAAACGCAAACCTTGTGCCGAATCCGCCAAAAAATTTATCAGAAAACCACACGTGGCCTGACAAAACAAAAAATATGGGTAATAACCTTTCGCTTAACGCCGCGCCATAAAATGCACGACGTTACCCGACTGCTCGAGCTGCGCCACCAGCGCATTGCCGGTTTGACGACAAAACGCCTGAAAATCGCGAACCGCATTAACATCGGTTGTGACAACCTTCAGCACCTGGCCACTTTGCAGCTGTGCCAAAGCTTTCTTGGCCCGCAGAATAGGCAGCGGGCATTTTAACCCAGAAGCATCGACCTCAAGGTCGAAAGCAGGGAACGAAGTTGTATCAGAGTAAAGGTCAGACATAAAACCCACGAAACCTTATGCCTGCGTGCGTTCGCGTACCCAGGCCTCAACACCGGCCAGCGCGCCTGCCAATGCACCGGCGTCAGTACCGCCCCCATGGCCATATCAGGGCGTCCACCGCCCTTGCCACCGACCTGGGCGGCAACAAAACCGACCAGTTCACCCGCCTTTACCTTGCCCGTCGTTTCTGCAGTGACACCCGCTACCAGACTGATTTTTTCATCAGCGACGGTAGCCAGCAGGACCACCGCAGGTTTGAGACGCTCTTTCAGGTCGTCAACCATGCCACGCAAGGCTTTGGGATCAACACCCGGCAACTGGCCCACCAGCAAGCGGACACCGCCACCGACATCAACCGCCTGGCTGACCAGATCGTTACCGGCAGAAGCGGCCAGTTTTTGCTGCAAGCGCTGGACCTCGGCTTCTGCAGCCTTCAGCTGGGACTGTACCAGCGCAATTCGCGACAATAATTCAGCGGGCTGCGTTTTGAGCTGACCGGCAGCCTGCTGCACTGTGGCACTGGTTTGCTGGACCCAGGCCAACGCATTGTCACCCGTAATGGCCTCAATGCGACGAACGCCGGCAGCAACCCCGCCTTCTGAGACGATCTTGAACAAACCAATGTCGCCCGTGCGCGCCACATGGGTACCACCACACAATTCGCGCGAGAAACCGATATCAAGCACACGGACTTCATCACCGTACTTTTCACCGAACAATGCAACCGCCCCACCCTGCACGGCGTCATCGTATGACATAAGCTTTGCAGCCACCTGGGCATTGGCCAGCACTTCGGCGTTGACGATGTTTTCGATTTCAATGATTTCTTGCGGTGTAACAGCGGCGTCGTGCGCAAAGTCGAAGCGGGTTTTGTCGGGATCGACCAGCGACCCGCGCTGCTGCACGTGCGAACCCAGTACCTGACGCAAAGCCTTGTGCATCAAGTGAGTGGCCGAGTGATTGCGTACAGTACGTGCACGTCGCGCGGTGTCGACCTGCGCAGTTACCGTATCGCCCACCGACAACTGACCTTGCTTCAGTACGCCATGATGACCAAACACCTGGCTCTGGATTTTCTGGGTATCGGCAACATCAAAGCAGGCAGTTGCTGTTGTGAGGACACCGGCATCACCAACCTGACCACCTGATTCAGCGTAAAACGGGGTGACATCAAGCACCACAACCGCTTCCTGACCTGCATTAACGCTGTTGACGGCGCTGCCATCAACATACAACGCCGTAACACGGCCTTCAGCCTGCAGATGCTCATAGCCTTCGAAACGGGTTTCAACGCCGGAATAACTGAGCCCTTCAGCGGCCTTGAACTTGCCGGCGGCACGGGCCTGCTCGCGCTGGCGCTGCATGGCGGATTCAAAACCGGGCAAATCAACATTGACCTTGCGCTCGCGACAGATGTCGGCCGTAAGATCGACCGGGAACCCGTAGGTGTCATACAACGTAAACAAGGTTTGGCCATCGAGGACGCCCCCGGCCGGCAAACCGGCCAGTGCGGCATCAAGAATTTTCATGCCATTTTCAAGGGTTTCGCTGAAACGCTCTTCTTCTTGACGCAAGACCTGCTCGACACGTTCTTTCTGTACGGCCAGTTCAGGGTAGGCATCGCCCATTTGCTGCACCAGGTCGCCCACCAGACGATGAAAGAACACACCCGATTGACCCAGCTTGTGACCGTGGCGCAACGCACGGCGAACGATGCGGCGCAACACATATCCACGACCTTCGTTACTGGGAATGACCCCGTCAACGATAAGGAAGCTGCAGGCTCGAATGTGGTCGGCGATGACCTTGAGCGAATTGTTACCCAGGTCGGTAACGCCAGTTTCACGGGCGGCCGCTTTGATCAGGGCCTGGAACAGGTCAATTTCATAGTTGGAATGAACATGTTGCAAGACGGCTGCAATACGTTCAAGCCCCATGCCGGTATCGACGCAGGGCTTGGGCAACGGCGTCATGGTGCCATCGGCGGCACGCTCGAACTGCATGAACACCAGGTTCCACACTTCAATATAGCGGTCACCATCTTCTTCAGGCGAGCCGGGCGGGCCACCCCAGACGTCCGGGCCATGATCATAGAAAATTTCCGAACAGGGGCCGCAGGGGCCTGTATCCGCCATTTGCCAGAAGTTGTCGGATGCATAGCGCGCGCCCTTGTTATCGCCAATACGCACGATGCGTTCGGCCGGCACTTTGATTTCGTTGGCCCAAATGTTGTAGGCCTCGTCATCTTCCTGGTAGACCGTGACCCACAACTTGTCAGCAGGCAACTGATAAACAGAGGTCAACAATTCCCAGGCGTAATGAATGGCATCACGCTTGAAATAATCACCAAAGCTGAAGTTGCCCAGCATTTCGAAGAACGTGTGGTGACGTGCGGTGTAGCCGACATTTTCAAGGTCGTTGTGTTTGCCACCGGCGCGTACGCAGCGCTGCGAACTGACCGCACGGTGATAGTTGCGCACCTCTTTTCCGGTGAAAACGTCTTTGAATTGCACCATGCCGGCATTGGTGAACAGCAAGGTTGGATCGTTACCCGGAATGAGTGGTGACGACGGCACCGGCTGGTGACCTTTTGACTCAAAGAACGAGATGAATTTCTGGCGGATTTCGGAGGTTTTCATTGACAGAAAAGCGCTATTAAACAGATGACCGGTGATTATAGAGGCACTGGCAGCAAAAATCTTTCAGGTCAACGACAGCAATTGGGCCACCACCGAGACGGCAATGACTTCAGGCAGCTTGCTACGGGTTTGAACCAGCCCGATCGGGCAGATCAGGCGCTGCACCAGAGCCGGGTCAAACCGCTGCAGCAAACGGGACTCAAAACGGGCTTTTTTGGTTTGGGAACCGATCAGGCCAAGAAAACGAAACGACTTTTGGGCCATGATGGCCTGCACCAGCGCCAGATCGAGTGCATGGCTGTGCGTCAACACCAGCCAGCACGCGTTATCGGGGCAATCGGGCACATCGGTTTCATCACCCTGCAGCACACGGACATTGGGCGGCACCGTAACCGGCCAGATGTCGTCGCGCGGGTCCAGCCAGATGACACGAACCGGCAGCGTTGCCAGGATCGTGACGATGGCATGACCCACATGCCCGGCGCCACACACCACAATGGTCAGGACGGCAGGTGCCAACGTGTCACGCAAAAACCGGGTTGATTCATCCCAAGACGCCTGATCCGTGTTGAAGTCGGCCGCAGCCGCACGGGTGGGCGTGAGCAAAACCGGCGCATCTGGCTTGGCAAAATCAACTTCTCTGCACACGGCGTGGCCCTGCCGCAATTGTTCAGCCACCTGCAGACACCACGTTGCATCGACCGGATGCAATACCTCATAAGTCAGCCAGACGACGCCCCCACAGCATTGCCCCAGGCTTGGCCCTAACGCGTACCGCTGGACATCACGTCGGCTGGCACCGCCGGCCCGCATCATCTGACGCGCCTGGTCAATGGCTTTGTATTCCAGATGGCCGCCACCAATGGTCCCAAACACCTGTTGGGCGCTGACCCAGAGCTTGGCGCCGCCGTCGCGCGGGGCCGACCCGCGCGACTGAACAACCGTCACCAGGACCACGGGCTCGCCTTGCTGCAGCAAGGCACACGCCGATGCCGACCAGCCCGCAATGTCAGCCATGGGCCATCGCGGTATGCGGACGTGCGAACGCCGGCGCAACCTGATTCAGGGTTTGCAACACGCGTTCGGCAGTTGCGGGCGCATCTAATGGTGCAGGGGTGAGGTCGGCCTGACCCGCTGCGGCATGAATGGCGTCACGGATCGCAAAAAACACGGACATGCCCAAAGGCAACGGTGGCTCACCGAGGGCTTTGGACTGATAAATGCTGTTTTCCACATTACCATTGTCAAAAAAGGCCACATTGAACTCAGGCGGGCAATCGGAAACCGCCGGAATTTTGTAGGTTGAAGGCGCGTGCGTCATGAGACGGCCGTCTTTGTTCCACCACAACTCTTCTGTCGTCAACCAGCCTGCCCCCTGAATGAAACCACCCTCTATCTGGCCGATGTCAATCGCCGGATTGATGGAGCGGCCGGCGTCATAAAGGACATCGGCACGCAGCAGCCGGTTTTCACCGGTCAAGGTGTCAATAACGACCTCGGCACACGCGGCGCCATATACAAAGTAATAGAACGGACGACCCGTCAGTGTCTTGAAGTCGTAATGAATCTTGGGAGTGCGGTAAAAACCGGACGACCAGAGCGGCACGCGGGCGTTGTAGGCGTCTTGAACGAACTTGGCAAACGGCACCGTGATACGTTCGCCGCACTGGACTTCGTTGTTTCTGAAAACAACCTCGGTGGCATCGCAACCGAAATGGTCAGCCGCATAGGCCACCAGAACCGCCTTGATCTTGCGCGCGGCATCTTGCGCTGCCTTGCCGTTCAGATCCGTACCCGATGAGGCCGCCGTGGCAGAGGTGTTCGATACTTTAGAGGTGTCGGTTGCAGAAACCCGCACATGACCGATACTGATACCAAGCTCTTCAGCCACCACCTGGGCCACTTTGGTATTGAGACCCTGCCCCATTTCGGTGCCGCCATGATTGATCAGTACCGACCCGTCGGTATAGATGTGCAGCAAGGCCCCTGCCTGGTTCAGGTGAGTTGCGGTAAATGAAATACCGAACTTGACCGGCACCAACGCCAACCCCTTTTTCAGCACAGGGTTGGCGGCATTGAACTGGCGGATTTCTTCGCGACGCTGTCGATACCGGGCGGTCTCTTCAAGCTGACGGACCAGAGGCTCGATGACGTTGTCCTCGACCTTCATTTGATAGGGCGTGATATTGCGATCTGTGGTGCCGTAGAAATTTCGTTGCCGCACATCAAGCGGATCTTTGCCCAGGCGTCGGGCGATATCGTCGATAACATACTCGATCGCCATAATACCCTGCGGGCCACCAAAACCACGAAACGCCGTATTGGACTGAGTGTTGGTCTTCAGGCGCAGCGACTGGATGTCAAACGTATCAAGGTAGTAGGTATTGTCGGTATGAAACACCTGACGATCGGCAACCGCCCCGGACAGATCGGCCGAATAGCCGCAGCGCAGCTGTTGCACGAAGCGAATGGCCTTGATCAACCCGTCGTCGTCATAGGCAACATCATATTCGGCACGAAAATCGTGACGCTTGCCGGTGATCATGAAATCATCATCACGGTCGGCCCGCAATTTGACAGGGCGACGGGTATGGTGGGCCAACAAGGCCGCTGTCGTGGCAAACGGCCACGATTGGCTTTCTTTGCCGCCAAAACCACCGCCCATACGCCGGCACTGCACGCGCACGGTATGCGCCGGCTGGTGCAAGGCGTGAGCAATAATGAACTGCATCTCGGACGGGTGCTGGGTTGAGCAGTACACCTGCATTTCACCGTTTTCGCCGGGCAGGGCATAGGCAATTTGACCCTCGAGATAGAACTGCTCTTGTCCGCCGCAATAAAAACTGCCCTGATGACGATGCGATGCGCTGTCAAGTGCGGCTTGAACATCACCTCGCGATATGCGCACCGGCGGTAACACATACGACTGTTTTTCAACCGCTGTTTTCACATCGAGTACGGGTTCAAAATCTTCGTACTCTACTTTTGCCAGACGTGCCGCACGCCGCGCCAGATCGTGCGAGGTAGCGGCCACAGCAAACAACGGCTGCCCGAGGTATTCGACCTTGCCATCGGCAAAAACAGGCTCGTCGGCAATGACGGGCCCGACATAACGTTCGCCGGGGACATCGTCGATGGTGATGACGGCCACCACCCCCGCAGCCGCGCGCACGGCGGTCAGGTCAAGCGACACGATGCGGGCATGCGCCCGCTGCGACAGCCCGAAAGCAGCGTGCAAGGTGCCGCTGACTTCAGGAATATCGTCGGTATACTGCGCCCGCCCGGTAACATGCAATTGTGCGCTTTCGTGCTTGACCGAGGTGCCAACGGTTTGATGTTTGTGCTGAGTCATAAGGCCCCTGACTGTTAAACGCGCGTTTGGGCTGCGCCGGTAGTTTCCAGATAAAAGCGATAAAGCAGGTTTTGCGCCGCCTGCAGGCGATAATCGCTGCTGGCTCGCATATCAGTCAGCGGCTGGTAGTCGATGGCCAGCGCAGCCATGGCTGCCGTCACCGACGACGCATCAAAGGGCTGGCCCAGCAACGCGCGCTCGGCTGCCGGTGCACGGCGCGAGGTCGCCGCCATGCCCCCATAGGCGATGCGTACCGACTGCACGACGTCGCCATCAAGAGTGACGGCATAGGCACCGCACACTGCGGAAATATCCTGATCGAATCGCTTGGACAGTTTGTAGGTACCAACCTTCAGATCCGCCATGCGCAACGGGATCTTGATGGATTCGAGAAACTCACCGGGTGAACGGTCTTGCTTGCGATAATCGAGATACAGGTTCTCGAGAGGAAGTTCACGACGGGCCTGCCCCTTGCGCAGCACCACCCGGGTTTGCAGAGCAATGAGTAACGGCGCACTGTCGCCGATAGGAGAGCCATTGGCGACGTTGCCCACCAGCGTGCCGGAGTTGCGGATCGGCATCGAGGCGAACCGCTTCCAGAGAGACTCGGCCTCGGGATACTCTGAGACCAGCGCCTGATAGCCCTTATTGAGCAGCACCGAAGCACCGATGGTCAAGGTGTCTTCATCACGACTGACCACATCAAGTTCTGCGACATTGCCGAGATAAATAAGGTCATCAAAATGACGCAGCTGCTTGGTGACCATGAGGCCGATATCGGTACCTCCAGCAAGCAAAGTGGCGTCGGGATGTGCCTGAACCAGCTCGGCCAGATGATCTGCCGTTATCGGTGAACGAAATTTCTGCCCGCTGACGGCAAGCTCGAGCGGCTCGTGACACGCGGTTTCTTGCAAGGCATGCAGTTGCTTCTTGACCTGTGCAACATCAGCATTTTCGTCAGGATAGTGCCCCATCGCCATGGCGGCATCAATAATGGGCCGATACCCGGTACAACGGCACAGATTACCCGACAGGTTATCAAGCACCTCTTCCCGCACCGGTCGCCGCTGGCCGTTGCAGTACATGGTGTACAACGACATGACAAAACCTGGCGTACAAAAGCCGCACTGAGAGGCATGATGATCTACCATGGCCTGCTGCACCGGATGCAGGGCCTGGTTTTCGGCGGACAAACCTTCTACTGTCCAGATGGCCCGCCCATCAAGTGTGGGCAGAAAACGGATGCAGGCATTGATTGACCGGAACACAACCTGACCATCCGGGTCCAGTGCGGCTTCAGTGACCGTACAGGCACCGCAGTCGCCCTCGGCACACCCTCTTTGGTACCCGGCAAGCCCGCCTGCTCGCGCAGATACTGCAGAACCGTTTGCGTTGGCGATGCAGGCGTCACCGTTTGCAAAAGGCCGTTAAGGTAAAAACTGACGGTTTGTCGCATGGATTTTGTCTCCGTTTATTATGATCGTCAGGCCGGCGCGTTACAGACAACCGGACTCCTGTTGCAAGGGTTAGCCCGATGCCAGGTAGCTGCCATCAACCTGCAAGGGGTGGCTTAAATCACACTCATCACAATTTGGCGTGCTGCCGATTCGATCAACCACGATGAAATTGCCCGGTACGGACAGGGTCAATAAAGGGTGATGCCAGGTACCCGCGTGGTAATTGACGCCCTGATGGCCTGCCGCATAAAAGGCGCGAATACCGCTTTCATCAGGGCAATTATTGGCCCCGTTCGGTGCCACTACCACGATAAACGGGGTGTCGTTCACAGGGATCCAGGCCTGGCTGCCCAACGGATGACGTTCAAGCATCCGTATCGAAAGGGGAAACTGAAAAGCCCCCCGGTGGCCAGGCTGATACCGGCCTGACCATCAGCACCCAGCACCTGAACCTGCCCCAGATTATGGTAGCGACGCGTCGTTCCGTTGTTGATGGGGAACCAGTTGTTGTCGTCTGTGGCAATGACGTCGCCAAAAGGTGCAAATGCCGCTTTGGTCAGGGGCTCGAGTTTGAGTAGCGCAGACATGTCGGCTCCGGATCAGGCCAGACGGCCCCAAACACGCAAACGGCTCACACCGCCATCCGGGTGCATGTTCAGTTTGACGTGGGTAACAGGGCCAATATCATTCAGGTGTTCGAGCGTGTAAAAATGCTGGTGATCGGGCTGGGCTTTTTGCTCGGGCAGCAGCACCGGCCAGAACATCGCCTGGGTAATAATGGACTGATCTGTACCATACGTGATGTTGGCCGCCTGGATCGATACCCGGTCGGGGTAATTCCCCTTGAAGTGGGCGGTGTCGACCTCGATCTTTTCGACATGAACGGCATGCGCCAGTTCGACGATACACCAGTCGTAGCCCGGCTCACGACGACGGCGTGTTTCCCAACCATCGCCCATATTGACGCCACGGCCTGGCATGATCAGGCGAAACGGTACACCAAAGTGCGCGTCGTTATACCCCACAATGCGACCACCGGCAGCCAGCGCCGATACCTCGTGCAACTGTGCCGGATCTTTGGATGACCAGTCGGTAGCCGGTTGACCGAACACCCGGAACCGGGCCACGCCGCCATCGGGGTAAATGTTCAAACGGCAATGCGTCCAGCGACGCTCGTCGTTCAGTTCGATAAAGTGGTGCGAGCTGCTGGACAAGGTGGTGGACGGTACGATTTCAGTCCAGACGGTATGATCATCCGGATCGCCGTCGCAGTAACAGGCCTGAACCGAGGCCGCCGGCGGAAAGTTTCCGGTGAAATGACTGGTATCAATATCGATACCCTTGATGACACCCGAAACACCCAGCCGTACCACCGCGTGGTCGAAGCCACCATCGCGACGACGACGCGTTTCCCAACCATCCATCCATTTACCGTGGTCGTCAAACTTGCCCACGATGAACACCGGCTCGGCGGCCTGCAACATGCGCTCGGCCGGGCCAAACCACTCGTTCGAAGATGACACCACCTTCGCACCGAAATCAGCCAGCGCCAGGTTGGCGTAACGGGTGGCAAACTCTGGAAACTCAACGCCGGGGGCATTGATGACGGTGCCTGTGGGCAAATTTGACGCGGCCATTGCAGGGGCTCCTGACAAATAAAAACGGTTAAAAACAAGAAAAAGACAAAAACAAACTGACACGTTTACGTAAGGTTTCCGTTAAGTCGACCGTGCCAACATGACAAGCAAACCCGTTTTAGTCAGCCCCGATCAAGGCTTCCAGACGAAAGCGCCCGATGCGATAAATTTGCTGAAGGCTTTCACGTATTTCTTCATCAGGCGACAAACCGAGACGACGCTCGAACTGGTCAATGATGCCGGCACGGTCATACCCCTTGACCGCCAGAATGAACGGAAAGCCGAATTTCTCGCGGTAGGCCTGGTTGAGCTGATTCAGCCGGGCAAACTCTTCGGGCGAACACTGGTCAAGCCCGGCACCTGCTTGCTCTGAACTGGACTCGGCAGTCAGTTCGCCACGCACCGCAGCTTTGCCGGCCAGTTCGGGGTGGGCGCAGATCAGCTTCATGTGCGCTTCCGGCCCTGCATCCTGAATTTGCCGGACCATCTCGGCATGCAGGTCGTCGAGCCGGGCAAACGGACGATGTATGGCAGCACGCTCGGCAACCCATGCCGAGTGTTCAAAAATACCGCCCAACGCCCGAACAAAATCATCAGAAGGCAAGGTATTCAGTTGAGCAAGAGAAAGTTTTATGGTCATTCCTGCCTCGGGTAAATGATTGCGTTAATCGTTTAAGCGCCGCTGATAAATGGTGGCGTTAGTCATCAAGGTGTCGTTGATTTCGTTTAGATTGCCTCGACGTTGAGGAAGTTTCACTATCGCCGCCCATTGCCGATCGTGGAAGGGTGGTGCTCGATCCAGTGGCGCGCGATATCAACCCGGCGACAGATCCAGACGTTCTGATGGCTCTGGATATAGTCGAGAAAGCGCTGCAAGGATGCAAAGCGGCCGGGCCGCCCGATCAACCGGCAATGCAAGCCTATCGACAACATTTTGGGCTGTGTTTCGCCTTCGGCGTAAAGCACATCGAACGCATCTTTAAGATAGGTGAAGAACTGTTCACCGGTGTTGAAACCCTGGGCTGTCGCGAACCGCATGTCGTTGGTATCAAGGGTGTACGGGACAACCAGATGCGGATGTGACCGGCCACTCTCTAGCTCGACCGGCATCCAGAAAGGCAGGTCATCGCCGTAGTAATCGGAATCGTATAAAAAACCACCTTCTTCGACGACCAGCTTGCGTGTATTGGGGCTGTCGCGACCGGTGTACCAGCCCAGAGGGTGTTCACCCGTAAGGGCCTGAATGACCTCAACGCAACGCGCCATATGCTCGCGCTCAAGCGACTCGGGGGCTGACTGATAATGAATCCAGCGGTAGCCATGGCAGGCAATTTCATGCCCCAGCTCGACAAACGCCTGCGCGACTTCGGGATGACGCTCAAGGGCCATCCCCACGCCGAAAACGGTCAAGGGCAGGCCGCGTCGTTCAAACTCGCGCAAAATGCGCCACACCCCGGCCCGCGAACCGTATTCGTAAATGGATTCCATTGACATATGGCGCTCGGGATAAGCAGCCGCCCCAATGATTTCCGACAAAAACTGCTCGGACGCCGTATCGCCATGCAACACACAGTTCTCGCCACCCTCTTCGTAATTCAGGACAAACTGAACCGCCACCCGCGCTCGCCCGGGCCACACCACCTGGGGTAGCTGACGCCCGTAACCCACAAGATCGCGAGGATAATTTTGACGCATGAGGACTCCTGATTAACGTTTGACACTGAATGCGGACCAAGGATCGGGACGTACCGGCGTCGAGTGGTGGCCAACGCGATCTTCACAATCTTCAAGGTGATGGCACATGGCCGCCATGGCACCTTCGCGATCACCGGCCAGGATCAGATCAAGAATCTGGTCATGCTCAATGTACGAGCAGGTGCTTGAACTGGGGGTGTCGCGAAACGCAATGATGAGCGTAGTGCGGCAACACAGAGCGTGCATGAATTCCGTCAGAACATGGTTTTCAACCAGCCGGGCCATTTTGACGTGAAAAGCGTTAGACAAGCGCAGCCAACTGATGCGATCGCCACGTTCGAACGCCTCGCGTTCCTGGCGCACCATGTCGCGCAAAGGCTGCAGACGCTGTTCAAGGTCGGGAAACTGCAGCAGCTTGTCGATCAGGACACATTCAAGCGTGCGCCGGGCTTCAAAGATATCGCGGGTTTCTTCTGGCCCTGGCTTCCAGACATAGGCCCCCGATTGGGCTCAAGCACCACGATTTTGTCGTGCCCCAACTGGGCCAGCGCTGAACGCACCGTTGCACGCGAACAGTTGAAAATTTCACATAGCGTTGATTCGGTGAGTTTGGCCCCCGGCAACAGGCGGCGATCCATGACGGCATCGAAAATTTCTGCGTAGACACGATCGACTTCGGAAACATGACCCGACGACCCCAGCAGCGATGAGGCGCTTGGCGCTGTACTTTCAGGATAGGAATCGGAACGTTGATCGAGATACAACATGGCATCACCCAGGGAAAACCGGCAAACTGTATGAAATCACTGATTGACAATTATTGGGGGTTAAAACAAAATCGTCAACATAAATTGTTAACAATCAGGAGAACCCATGGGAAAGCTGTCCACCCACGTGCTTGACACCATGCACGGTCGCCCCGCCAGCGGTGTACGCATCGCGCTTTACCGTATCCAGGATGACCGGCGCCAGCCTGTAAAAACCGTACATACCAATGACGACGGGCGTTGTGATGGACCTCTGCTCGGGCCCGACGAAATTCAGGCTGGCACGTACGAACTGGTGTTTTTCGCCGGTGATTACTTTGCTGCCCAAGGGGTGAACGTGCCCGAACCCCGCTTTGTCGACCAGGTCATCGTGCGCTTCGGCATTGCCAACCCTGACGAAAACTATCACGTCCCTCTGGTGGTGACACCCTGGACTTATTCAACCTATCGCGGCAGCTGAGGGTACTTGCCCTCCCCTGAACCCACTACGGACAACAGCACATGGAAGCCTACCTCGTCGAATTCGGAAACCTGTTGTTGCGATGGCTGCATGTCATCGCTGCCATCGCCTGGATAGGCGAGTCAATTTACTTTGTCATGCTGGACAACAGCTTGCGCCCACCGCAAGCCGAAAGCACGCGCAAAAAGGGGTTCTGGGCGAGATGTGGGCTGTACACGGGGGGCTTTTATCACAACCAGAAATATCAGACGGCACCCGCCGAACTGCCCAAAGACCTGCACTGGTCGTTCTGGAAGTCGTACACGACATGGCTTAGCGGGTTTGCGCTGTTTGCGATCATGTATATGTCAAACCCCACGTTCTTCCTGGCCAACCCGGGTAGCCCGTGGCAATGGGTCCGCGACCTGAGCGGTTGGCAATTGAACGCGGTGGCCCTGGTGTTTCTGCTGGGCGGCTGGGTCGTCTACGACCAAATGTGCCGACGCATCAGTCCGAACATGGAACGCGATGGCGTGCTGAGTATCGCTGTAGCCCTCATGATGGTTCTTGTCGCCTGGCTCAGCGTGCAGATTTTCCAGGGGCGTGCCGCCTTCCTGATTACAGGCGCGGTCATGGCCACGGCCATGTCGGCCAACGTGTTTTTCTGGATCATTCCGGGACAGCGCCGTATGGTCAACGCCATGAAAAAAGGCGAGGCTCCCAACCCGATTGACGGTAAACGGGGCAAGCAACGCTCGGTGCACAACACCTACTTCACCCTGCCCGTTGTGTTCCTGATGCTCAGTAACCACTATTCGTTTACGTACACCAGCGAGTATGCCTGGATCATCATGAGCCTGTTCATTTTCTCGGGGGCACTGATCCGTCAATATTTTGTGCTGATGCATATGGGGCAGAACAAGATTGGCTACCCGATCGCCGGTATAGTGTTGCTGGTTGTGATTGCCGTACTGGCGGCGCCGTCGGTCAAACCAAAGTCCGACGCGACTGCCGCGAATACAACAACAAACACACAGACTGCAACCACAAACACCGGGAACGGGGCTGAGGCAACCGCAGGGATGACCCTGCCCCAGGTAATGCCATGACCAGGGTGCAGCAAATCATGAACGATCGCTGCATTCAGTGCCACGCGGCAAAACCCACCTACCCCGGGTTTGCCTCTGCACCGGCTGGCATCGCGCTGGAAACACCCGCCGACATCCTGGCTAACCCGGCCCTGATCAAACAGGTGACGGCAAACAAATACATGCCGCTTGGCAATGTCACCAAGATGACTGACGAGGAACGCGAGTTCATTGCCATCTGGACACCCTGACCTCTGGCCAACAACACTGGTGCACGGGTCGGATCAGCCCGTGCACAAGTACCCACGAGTCCTTCCCTGAGTATCCGCTTGCGGGCCGCTGTCAGCAATCAGAACCAGCGAGTACCCCGATGGGCAGCTGCAAGCCCCGGTTACCGGGTTGATGGCCGACGGCAGGCAACCCGAGACCGAGTTAACCGAATACCCACCGCCACCCCTGCCCCCGGCAGATCGCCACAGATAGCTGCGACAGACCAGTACCCCGCCAAACTGCTCGCGAACGAGCAACCCGTTTTCAGGGCAAGACGTCATGGCCACCGCCTGTGTTCCCAGCCATAACGATGATTGAACGCGCAACCCTGAATTCGTCTTGATGGTTCCTGCCACGGTCAGGGCTGAACCGAATTCCGGATCACGTTCATCACCCACTTTCAGGAAAGGAAAGCCCGCCATTCCGGCCTGCGTTATCGCCAGCGCAACCACCCCTGCCGGCAATGCCGACATTTCCGGATCCGGAGGATTGGCATACACATACGATGTACCCGCGAGGCGGGTTTCATCCGCCCTGGCCACCACACCGCCATAGCCTTTCGCTGCGGCCAGCCATGCGGCCACTACCGACTCGCCAGGCCGACCGGTGATCGCCATGTCCAGCGGCGATGTCAGGTGCACCACGGCCTCGGACACGCAGTTATCGCCTGGGCACACCCCTGCCTTAGCACACGCACCGCCAAACGCAGATTGCGGCCATAGACTTCGGGATAACCAGCCGACAGCAAATTGCCCTGCTTGAGTTCAGCCAACGTCGGCGAGCGCCAGTCGGCAAAACCATGGCCCGCAAGGTCACCGGCCAATACCGCATTGCGCAGGTCACCCGCATGGCGGGAAAGATAGAGCGTCACCGCTTCTTTAACGCCCTCCATCCAGACGGCAACAGCCTGGGCTGAGGCTTCCTGGGCTTTTCGCACCAGCGCCTCGGAGGCCCAGACCGCCAGCAGGGTTGCGATCAGTGCAGCAATGATCAGCTCAAACAAGGCGAAACCACGTTGCCGGCATTTCATGGTGGCCTCAGCTGGCCGTAAATACAAAGGTATTGACATCTCCCTTGGTACACAAGGCTTCGGTCGCCAGGGCACTGTAACTGGTCGTTGCATCTTTGATGGTCGTTCCGTCAACCGTCATTGAATCGCTGACACGCTGCAACACCGATGCAATTGCCGGACAGGCCACATGGTTGATATTGGTCAGGGTAATGGCAAATGCCGCCCCCAGATCAGCCGACGCAACCGTAACCTCACCGGCCTTGCCCAGACCATGCAACACTTTGGGACTGGCCTCTGTACCCGATACCGAAAAAATGCTGGACTCACGCACTGTATTGGCAAAACTGGACGTTGCAATGCCCAGATAGGGTTCCGAAGACCCATGGGGCGCATTCACCTTGGTTTGAAGGACAAACCGGGCCAACTCCTCACCCACCTTGGGCACTTTGTTTTCAATAACGTAACTGCCGATAGCCGGGATCCCGATGATGGCCAGCAAAAGGACAATTGCCGTTACGATCGAAACCTCAATCAATGAAAACCCTCGTTGACGCTGAAAGTTGCGGTGAACGAGAAAAAGAAGATTCTGATGCTGATGTGACATGGATTGCTCTCCCTGGAAAAGACCAGCCCTACTGGCTGGCATAAAAAGTCATGAGACTGCGCCGCAACTCATCAATGACCACGTAGTGCCATAGCCCCAACCCAAGCAACGAGGCGACACACCCCAACAACATGACCCAGCGGCTGACGGCCGCTTGATGCGCCACTGATTTCAGAACCTGATTCGCCAATCGCACTTTGCACAGAGTCAACGCAGGGACCAGACCACGCGTGGTTGCAAGATCTTGCAAATACCAGAACAAAGGGCGATCAAGCAAACCCGTATCAAACGTTTGAGCCCCAACCCACCCGCGGTCAATGCGTTCTATCATCAGATTCAGGTGCCAGCCATGCCAGCGCGATGCGCCCCGACACAACAGACTGATCGCCGTGCGCAACTGTGTCGAGCTGGCGTCATTACGGGCCAGGACAACGTGCAAAACCGACAGCATGCGAACTGCCGCCACGCACCGGTACAAACGCCAGAACAGCACGTGATCCAGCCATCGTCGCGGCGTACCGACCAGGTTCGGAAATGTCCAGGCCAGACTAGCCAGCATGACAATTGTGAGTACGGCAAACCCTGGCCACCACTGATTGATCCACCGCGCCAGGCCGAATAATTCACGGGTGGCCTGCCCGTAATACTCGACAGGCAACATGCCAAATACGTCTTTCAACCGGGGAACCGTGAACATGGGCACCACAAGCATCATGGCCACCCAGACCAGAACGGCCACCACGGCAGCTGTCAGCGTGCTCACCAAAATGTCCCGAGCCTCACGCACAAGCCGCTGAGAAGCGGCCAGATCCCTCAGAGTCTCAATCAAGGCTGCGTTACCCGACAACTGGGCCACCCGGATAATGACCAGTTCATCCTCGGGAAATGAACCTCGCCAGGCCGCATGCAGGTCACCACCGGCAAGGGGATACGTCGTTGACCAATACGCTGACAAACGTCCTCGATGGGTTGAAGGCCCATAACGTCGCGCATCTTGCTCGAAGATATCCTTGAGTGTGCGCGCACCCGCGACCGCATGCATGAAGTCAGACAAATACTCGTAGTAATCAGCGCGTTCCAAGCGAAAACGTCTGACATCATTTTGATGTTGCAGTGCGCGAAGCCACGTCCGCAACCTTGAAACAAACGACATCAGCACGCCCTCCCGACCGCCATTTTGTCGACCGAGGTCAGGCGCTGGAACACCTGAAACCGCCGCTCGACATCAAACAGATCAAGCTGACCCGCCACAACCTTATAGGCAGCGCAAGCCAGCGAAGACCGGACGCTGTCAGCCGCTGTGATCTGGAAGCCGGCATCGACATCCAGTGAACGGTAGGCTCCACTGTCCGCCTGCTTCAGGCTGGCCAGATACCCCGGATGCTCGTGCGGTTCAAAGCACTCGGCAATAACCGTGCGCCCGGAATAACCCGCCAGCGCAGAATGGCCCGCCCCGGCACATGATGAACAGCCCTGGCCATTCCTGAAACGCAATGTAGCTGGTCGGCCCCCAAGACGACTCTCCAGGTTTTTCAATGCTTGCATGGCAAACGGCTCATCAAACAGCCCCCTGCAGCGGCTTGCCCTGAATCGAGGCTGCAATACGCACAGAGACACGGCATCAGCGCCTGATAAACCACCAGCTTGAGAATCCCGGGCGTCGCCAGAAAATCGCGAGACACACCAATCACGGACGATGCCAAACGCTCGGCCACCAGCAACGCCGACGGTGCATGGGTTGTGGTGTACACATTTACACCTGAACTGGCCAGATCCATGAACGCTTCGCCCGTTTCACGATCACGCACCTCACCGAGCAGCACATCCGTCATGGCCGAACGCTTGAGGGCTCTGAGTTTGGCCGAAAAACCATCATGCCGGTCTTTCGACGGATCACGACTGACGGTGTTCTGGACAGCCCCGGGATCAGGTACTCTACCGGATCTTCCAGCGTCACCACCTTGCGCTCGGGCGGCAACATGGCGATCCGGGATGCCAGGGTTGTCGACTTGCCTGAACCAACCGTACCGGCAAAGACCACCGCCCCACCCTCTGACAACATGCCGCGCTCTATCATCCGGGCCTGATGGGGCAGATAGCCCAAGGCTTCCAGCGAGCCGGTCTCGCCCGCACGCGTGCGATCAAGCAAACGCAAACACACGCTGGGACCACGCTCGGCAGCCATTGACGCCCAGCGCAACAAAATACTGCGACCATCCACCTGGCGCACCAGCGCCCCTGCTGCTCGGTGTTGGGATCAAAGACGGCTCCGTTGCCCCCACGAATATCCATCCAGGCAACAGCCAGCATTTCATTCAAGGTCGCCGTTGGAATACGACGAAAACGCTCAGGCGCCACGTAACGACCCTGGAGCGTAAAGCGAACTTCAGAGTCAGCCTGATCCAGCTGTACGTTGAAGTGGAGGTCGCTGGCGCCATGGCGTACCCCCACTCAACCATGTCCTGGAAGGCGCCCGCCAAAGCCGAGCTCGAAACCACCGCTTCTGAGCCCGAAGACAGCGGAGTACCTGCCCACTGATGACGAGCAATCGACAGCAACAGCGGTGCGGCCAGAATATAGCGCTGAGGTGTTGCCAGACGCAGACCACTCGAGCAAATGCGTCGGGCCAACTCATCGGCCAGGTCACCCCCACATGCTCGGCCAGTGCCAGGATGGCCACAGAATCATCGGCCAGCGCGACCGGACACAGCTTGGCCGCCAGCCTTTCGACCCCGAGCTCAACGCTTAGCGAGCGACGTATCGCAGGCCGAACCAGATGCATATCATCAGCACTGGCAATAACAACGGCATCCGTACGTTCAAATCGATCTGGCGGAACGATGGCATCACTGATGCGGTAACCGGGAAATTTAAGGTCAAGACGCCAGGCAGACTTTTTCATCGCACCCCCTCGTGGCCAGCAGAACCAAGACATGACTCAAACAACCGGTCAGGACCTTGCAGCGCAATACAACGCGCACTGATCGACTTCAAACGCAGCGTCGAGGCATCGGCCTTGCGACCGGCTGGCAGGGCCTGACCCTTGAGATAGATATAGGACTGTCCCTGCCAGGAAACCTCGGCCAGCAACCGTTGCCCTACCCCATAAATCGCCTGTAATTTCGGCCGTAGCTGACCTGAATCACCACGCAGCTGAGGCGTCGGCGTCATCACGGTGTCCCCTGCTGCCGATGAAGTGCCCTTGCGCAAACGCAACGCTGCCTGCTCGGCATCGAGCCTCATCAGTTCGCGCACCAGCATTTGATCGCCAAGCAATTCATTCTGAACGGATGCCGCCTGTACTGTCGCCGGTGAAGGCAAGGAACCGGGCTGTGAATCTGCCCAGGCAACCGGGGAAATACTGACTCCAGCACGACCAGCACAGCCAGCGCAGCACCCGCAGACACCGTTGGGCAAACGGGAGCCCTGGTTCCAGGACCAACAAAATGCGGTGCATTAACTTTGCCATTCATAACGCTCTCCTTGGGCTGACAGATTGAGACGACTTTGCGTCAGGTTTGGATGCTCAAGAGCTTTCAGGGTCAAGGTCAGACGATGCCAGCGCACACCGGTCAGATTAGGCAACAAGAGACTGAAAGATCGCAAAGGTCCTTCAGCTTGAAGTTGTCTACGCTGATACAGCCGGAAATTATCTGGCTTTGGCAGGACATTCCCTTGCTCGTCTGACGGAGCCTGCAAAGGCACTGCACTGGCATCGGTTGCCTTCAACGCGACAAAAGCCGCGCTGATTTGCTGAAGGCTGCTCAGCCAATTCCGTTGCGAATGCAGAGCCTCGTCTACCCGGCTATCTGACAAGCGGATTGCCGCTGATGAAATTTCCCATTCAGCCTCAACGCGATCGACCGCCGGGAAACGCAACAGCCAGTTTTTGGGGCAAGCCCCATAAGCCCGTGATTATCAGCATGGCGATCAACGCGGCGATACGACGCAATACAACGCCATGCCATACCCTGAGACCGGCAATCCGCCTGGCCCAGCTGCCAACCCGCCAGGGCGACGGGAACCCGGTACAACGACTGCAAAACGACATGCATGCCCGACACGCCATGCACCGGTATACCTTCAGCCATGGCGTTACGAACCCGTTCCCAGGCGTACAGTTGCTGAGTCAATGACAGCGCTGGGGCCTTGGCGCTTGTCTGGCCAAAAAAACGGGTAATTTGCCAACGAACCCTATACCGGCAGCCAGCGCAAGCACGGCAAACAGTCCGGCAGGCCAAATCCAACGTCTGACATCATGCACGCGCTGCAGTCGTGCCTTGCTGTCGGCGGCGCGAGACAACGCATCCAGACCAGGTAAACCGGAGGCATCAGCGGTGTCTTCAAGGCAACGCGACTGGGGGTAGGCTGCACACACCTCTGCCACAATCGGCGCGGCTTGAGCCGGATCACTGAACAACAAATCCGTACGCGCGACGACGGCCCCTTCATGAATCGCAACCAACCACCATAATGCAGGGAAATCCCGATCAGTGCCACCACCGTCCCTACCGGATGCAAGGCTGCCATGACCTGCGCGGCCGAATAGGGCAAGCCTGAATGCGTTTCTGCAGTCGTCGACAATTGAACCAGGCCCATTGCCGCAGCATGCTCGGACGCAAGTACAAAGTGGCTGGCCTGATGCCGACGGGCCTTCGCCAGTGCCTGCTGTCGGGCGTCACTCCCGAGCAAGGGCAACCAGTCCATCCCGAACACCAGAACCTTGCCGTCAATGGGCAGACAACGTACAGAATCACCTGACATGGTCAAAACCCTCTTCAACCTGGGCCGTGATCAGAATGACGGTTTTCAACGTCTGTGACGCAGCGCGATCACTTCCCCAAGCAACAGGGGCATGCCAGGATTCAAACGACGCGCATCATGCTCTTCCTGGGTACGGTCGAAACCCGACACCAGGACCGGCTGCCCCGGCTGCAGTACAAGTTGCTGCACAGTACCATTGCCGTCAATGGTGACCTGCTGCAACTGCAAGGGGTTGGCGGCATCGCCAAACGTCACCGATTTGAGCGGTTGCGCCACGGTATTGTCATAGGCCATTGACAATAGAATCTGGCCATTGTCCTGGGCATCGGGAATCAGGGTCAGCAACGAACCGACCGTCTCCTCTTTCTGACTGACCGAAACCGTTGGCAAGCTGCTGTCCACCCCTGCCCCAAAGCTGTCGTCTGCACCTTGTCAATGTATGAGAACGTGGTGCGCACGGCATGCGTCACGGGCCTGCGATTCAAGGTGAGCACCGGAACGCTGCTGCGCCTGACCACCTGACCCACCTGACCGAGTGCCTTGATCATGGCCTCGGACCCCTTGAATGGCCCATCGGCCAAAGCAACCCCCAAACTGGCTGCCTCGGCCAATGCTGAACCTGTAGATGCCGCCGACGCCGCAAGGCGTGCACTGGTAAAAACAACATTCCAGTCCAGACCCGCCTCTGCATTGTCGCGGCTGATGAGGGTTATTTCTTCAAAAACCAGTCGAATCCGACGTGTCAACGCCAGGTTTTCGCGTTCGAGGTAAGTCGCGATCTGGCGTAAAACCTCGGGAGTATCAGTGACCACAACCAGGGAACTGGCCCCCTCTTGTGCCACAGCAACCCCGGCGCGGGTCAGGAACGGCTCTATGCGGGCCTTGATGACGGCCATCAAATCGATGGGCTCACTTTGCAAACGTGTATTCGAGCTACTGGAGAAACCTTGGGTTTGCCCGCTGCGACTGGCCCCCAAAGAAGCCTCTGACTGAGCCCCTTGCGCCAAGGCACGAAGATTGAAAACCCGTGTTTCAGTCCGGTAAAACTCAATCCGACCCTGCTCGTAGCGCCAGTTCACGCCCAAGGTTGCTCCGATACGATCAAGAATGATCGACAGTGGCTCGGACTCACCGGCAAATGACATGGTAGAGGCCGAAATGACAGCTCCGGCTGACCCGGTCATGTCGCCGCCAGCAAGCCGGGCGGCGAACCGTTCTTGGGGTAACAAGGCTTCCGGCCGAACATACACAGGAATGCCTGTCGCCAATGCGATACGCTGTGCAATTACCGGCAAAGGCCGAGCTTCGGACGCAAACACCAATGTCGTCTTGACATTGGCCCGCAGAGCCAGCGGCAAGGTGACATCGCGCGCCAAAGGTTGAGGTACACCGACCAGCCAGGGACGATCCACTCGCTGGGCGGCATGACGCACACCCTCATCCGAGACGGTATCTTTAAAGACAGCGTGCTGCTGCTCAACCCGGGCCTTGGTCAACCCGACGGACGCAGAGATCTGTGCGATTCTGTCTTGCAAGGCGCAACCCGGCAAAACCAGCACAATCGCCAGAAAAACAACGCTTCGGCCCCTTTTCATGCGGTCACCATCTGGGCAGTACCCCGATTGCATGGCTGGGCATACGGTACCACCCGCAATACCCGGTTGGAATAAAAACAGGGTTGCAAGGGATGACCGGCAAGCTCTGTTGATGACACCAGCGCCTGAACCGCCTCGATGAAAGGCAACTCGAACGTTGCTGCGCCAATGATGGGAATATCGACATCAACCCCCCAATGCTCGGGGCCGAAATCCCACCCGGAAGCGCCCGCCCAACGCATCAATGCCAGACGCAAATTGCCGTCGGTGCGATCAACGCTGAACCGCGCTGTCAGCACTTCCGTCTGGCGCTCTCCTGAACTTTCGGATGTGTCCGGCAAAACAACGGCAGTGCCTGCAGCACCAACCGCCACATTCAGGTCGCTTGCAAAGAGCTCCTGCGGATTGACGACGGCCGGCCCTGCCTCGGTCACCCTGCCCACCTGGTCAGACCCGGTCGCAGTAACGAGCGATGCTTGACGGCCTATAGGGACATCGTCAATCGGGGTGACAATCGCAGCGGAAAAGACGGGATTGGTGGGATCGGTGGGATCGGTGGGAGCGACGTTAGCGGCAACAGGCCGGGCGCGTCGCCCAACCGCCTGCAGATGCCCCCGCGAAACACCAGCTGCTCGGGAACCTCGTTGAGCACCACATAGGCGTTTTGCTGAACAGAGGTCAGGAGGCGGTCTTGAATCGCTGCGGAGACACCTTCCGACACAATACCGGTACGGGCAAAAATTGCCGGAACCGGTGTGCCGGCGGCAAATTGCAACCATGTCTGCAAGCCATTATCAAACACTTGCAACGGCGCAATCGATCGGTCTCCGGACAAGGCCCACTCGAAGTTGAACGGGCCTTGTCCGGGCGAGTGACCCCGCAGCGTACCCGAGCCTTCTTTTGTCGGATAAAGCGCGCTGATCGCTTGTCCGAGATCGGGAAACTGCGCACAACCCGAGACCACCACCAAAGATAGAGACAAAACCCATTTTTTACCCATCGCACACGCTCCGTAACTGTAGAACTGCCCACATGCATGGCCTAATGCTCGCGCTTTATCGACAGGATCAACAGACTGGGTTGTACGAATGGGCGAATCAATCCACCTCCAGAATCATCCAATTAAAAAAATTACTCTTTTATTTTCAATGATTTAATAAAAATAAAAGCAAAAACCAACAGCAGATCAAACGACATGGCCCACAATCCATACGTTTCATTTAGATACACATAACATCAAATGATTTTGCTACGCTGACCCTGCCTTACCAAAGTCGTTTCACAACATCTGGCCGTTGTGCTTGCGGGCTACCCATAATCAATCCTTAAAAGCCCACACCACACTGTCACCAGGTATCTAAACCGCCAAGTCACCCTCGGGCGCACTGCACGGGGCACGGCTGACGCTGCACAGGAGGCAATACCATGAATGAAACTCTTGATCTTTTCCGAGGGCGAGCCCTGAAAATCGCGCGCCAATACGACACCGACCACATGACCTTCGCCGACCTGACCGGTATGGCCGATGACTATGCGGCAGCGTTTCATGAAGCGTTGGGGAATTCCCTGACGAAATCCGCCAACAGGCAGCCACACGACTCCAGGAAAGGCTGCTCCAGGACAGCAACGCCTCGGGCCATAGCACCAAAATCAGTGAAGCCCTGCTCGAGCTGGCTGCAAGCCTGAACCGCATCCCGATATACTGAACCGTGCCCTGCCCCGGTGGCCGCCCGCGCCAGGAGACGTCTAGAATACAGGCATGAAAATTGCAATCATTCTGGTCAGCATCCTGTCCATGGCGGCCACTATTCGCTGGCTTATCTACAAACACGACACCACTCCAGGAGGTATGCCATTGCGGCAAAAACTCAATATTCTGGTGACCAGTCTGGTGACCGGTATCGTGGTGTACTTCGGTCTTCTTCTGCTGGCATTGGCCTGGATGACGCTGCGTTAGCCCGCTTGCAACGGCAGTCGGTACAATAGACGGGTTATTTCACTTTTTCTTGAATTATCTTGAACCCGTCTCAACAAGAATCCTGGGGTTTTCTGCACCCCGAATGCTTTGGCGACAAAGCCCTGCTGTTTTTTAGCTGGGACTTGGCCAAAACCATTGAACAGCAATTCAGGCTGCACGCTGAATCAAGCGTCGGGACGAAGCTGTATGAAGCACAAAAAGCTGTCGACAGGCTGTTGAACCAGTACGTTCAGATCCAGGCCAACCCTGCCGCCTTTGAGGGACAGAGCATCGTCCTGCAACTTGAGCAAGACGAAAATGATGCCGAGGCACCCGCGGTTCTGTCGCTTAAAACCTCACCCGAACTTGAAGAGAAAATACTGGCTGCCCAAGCCAAGATGCAAAGCTCGCAAAGCGTTAACTGATCGTCGTCAAACGATCGCGGGCCCCGACCGGGGCCCGCGATCACAAGCGGAATAACAGCAACGCCTTAGATTTTGCGTGCCAGCTGGGCGGCAAGCCCGATATACGAGCGCGGTGTCATGGCCAGCAACCGTGCCTTGGGCTCGGCAGGCAAGTCAAGCCCCTGAATGAATTCAGTCAGCCCTTGCTGATTGATCCCCTTGCCACGGGTCAAGGCCTTGAGCTGCTCGTAAGGCTGCGGCAAACCATACCGACGCATCACTGTTTGCACGGGTTCTGCCAGGACTTCCCAGCAATTATCAATATCGGCATCAATCGCCGCAGCATTCAGCTCAAGCTTGTTCAAACCACGCAGACAGGCATCCCACGCCACGGCACAGTACCCGAAACCCACACCGAGATTACGCAAAACAGTGGAGT
Source organism: Neopusillimonas aromaticivorans (assembly GCF_030344915.1). Classification (GTDB taxonomy): domain Bacteria; phylum Pseudomonadota; class Gammaproteobacteria; order Burkholderiales; family Burkholderiaceae_B; genus Neopusillimonas; species Neopusillimonas aromaticivorans. Next base: position 201,242 of record NZ_CP128233.1, read on the forward strand.
CGGTCAGGTCACGCTGCCAGCGCGATACGGGCAGCTTCTCGGACAGGTGGCGCAGAACCGCATTGGCCAGACCAATGTTGCCTTCGGAGTTTTCGAAGTCGATGGGGTTTACCTTGTGTGGCATGGTCGAAGACCCCACTTCACCCTCTTTCAGCCGCTGCTTGAAATAACCCAGCGAAATATAGCCCCAGATATCACGATTCAAGTCGAGAATAATGGTATTGGCACGCGCAACCGCATCGAACAAGGCTGCCATCCAGTCGTGTGGCTCGATCTGGATAGAAAACTCGTTTTGCTCAAGACCCAGGCCGGAGAGAACACGCGCACTGAACGCGGGCCAGTCAATTTCCGGATAGGCGGAAAGGTGTGCGTTGTAATTGCCGGTAGCCCCGTTCAGCTTGGCCAGCGGGCGAACCGCCGCTACCGCCGCAATCGCACGATCGAGACGCGCAACCACATTGGCGAATTCTTTACCCATGGTACTCGGACTGGCTGGCTGGCCGTGCGTGCGGGACAACAAGGGCTGATCGGCATGCGTATGTGCAAGTTCCCGCAGCTTGGCAGCGAGCCCGGTCAGGGCTGGCACCAGAAACCCGTCGCGCGCGCGCGTCAGCATCAACGCATGCGACGTATTGTTGATATCCTCGGACGTACACGCAAAATGAATGAATTCAGCGGCAGCCGCCAGCTCGGGGCTGTCTGCGACCTTTTCTTTCAGCCAGTACTCCACTGCCTTGACATCATGGTTAGTGACTTTTTCGATGTCTTTGATACGGGCTGCATCCGCTTCCGAGAAATTCTCGACCAGTGCAAGAAGTTGCTGACGCGCACCGGCACTGAACGCGGGCAGCTCGGGCAAACCGGCCTCGGACAAACCGATCAGCCAGGCGACCTCAACCTCAACACGGTGAGCCATGAAACCGGCTTCAGAAAGGGTTGCCCGCAGGGGTTGCCCTTGGCCGCATAACGCCCGTCAAGTGGCGAAAGTGCATTAAGTTGACTAAGTTGATCGGCGATTTGCATTACGGCTCACGTAGAAAAAACAAGCCGGGATTTTACCACCCGGGCTCTTTTGTTGGATATAACGAACACTGCAGTCACCAGGGCGATGACAGGGCAAATTCAACCCGCCTCCCTTCATTAACGGCAAGCTATCCCTGCTATACTTTTTTGACCCTTCACTTTCCTGATGCGCCATGAAACTCCTCGGTTCAATGACCAGCCCTTTCGTTCGTAAAGTTCGCGTCGTAATGGTCGAAAAAAGCTCGAATTTGAATTCGTGCTTGAAGATGTCTGGGCTGCAGATACCAAAATCCAGGAATTCAATCCGCTGGGTAAAGTGCCCTGTCTGGTTACCGACGACGGGGGCAGCCTGTACGACTCGCGCGTCATTGTCGAATACCTGGACACCCTCTCGCCGGTAGGTCGCCTCTTGCCTCAAGGCAATCGCGACCGCACGGCAACAAAATGCTGGGAAGCCATTGGCGACGGCGTGCTTGATGCCGGTGTCAGCATCGTTGTCGAAGGCCGACGGCCCGAACACCTGCGCAGCGAAGACTGGGTCAATCGGCAACACAAGAAAATCATTTCAGCACTGAATGCCATGGAACGTGGTGTATCACAGAACCATTTCTGCATGGGGGTGAATTTCAGTCTTGCTGATGTTTCGGTTGGCTGCGCGCTGGGCTTTCTGGATTTCCGCATGCCCGACCTGAACTGGCGCGAAAACCACCCCAATCTTGCCGCGCTTTATGAACGCCTGATGGCCCGCCCCTCATTTGCAACGACAGTACCCAAACTGACGGCTTGATTACACGCGGCTTGGGTACAGGTAAGGGCTTTACGTAATAATGCCGCCCCCAGGCAAATATCACCGTCATACAGTACGGCAGACTGGCCGGGCGTTACAGCCCACTGGGGTTGCTCGAATGCCAGCGTGAACCGGCCATTTTCGACAGACTCGAGCCGACAACCTGCATCGCTCTGGCGATAGCGCGTTTTGCACCATACCCCCCGGAGCCGGGGGCCGGCCGGCAACCCAGCTGGCATCCTGAGCGGCAAGCCCGTGCTGCAGTAACCAGGGTGGTCATGCCCCTGAACCACATACAACACATTCTTTTCAAGATCTTTGCGTGCGGTATACCAGGCTTGCGCGGTACCGTCGGCATCCTGGTGCCCTTTCACGCCGCCAATACCCAGGCCCTTGCGCTGGCCCAGGGTATAAAACGCAAGACCGTGATGCTTCCCCACTTTTTTACCGTCCGGAGTCATGATGGGCCCCGGCTGTGTCGGCAAATAACGGTTGAGAAACTCGCGAAACGGCCGCTCACCGATGAAGCAAATACCCGTGGAGTCTTTTTTGCGGCATTGGGCAGACCCAGTTCAAGTGCAATTTTCCGCACTTCCGACTTGGGAATCTCACCGAGCGGAAACAGGGTTTTCGATAATTGGGCCTGATTCAGGCGATGCAAAAAATAGCTTTGATCCTTGGAGGCATCAAACGCCTTGAGCAGCTGGAACTCAAGACCTTCCGGTGTTTCAACCGACCTGACACGGGCATAGTGACCGGTTGCAATACGCTCTGCTCCCAGTGACATCGCATGATCAAGAAACGCCTTGAACTTGATTTCAGCGTTGCACAACACGTCGGGATTGGGCGTACGACCGGCTGAATATTCGCGCAAGAACTCGGAAAACACCCGGTCTTTATATTCAGCAGCAAAATTGACGGCCTCAATTTCGATACCCAGCAGGTCTGCCACACTGGCCGCATCGATCCAGTCTTGCCGTGACGAACAGTACTCGGAATCATCGTCGTCTTCCCAGTTTTTCATAAACAGGCCGATAACCTCGTAACCTTGCTGCTTGAGCAGCCAGGCGGATACTGACGAATCCACACCGCCCGACATCCCGATAACGACACGACCTTTTACTGATGACGAATTAACCATAACTGCCTGCTGACAAGCGACAAAATCACGTGTCGTGGAAAATGAACAAACCGGAAAACTGGCGCAGCGCGACGCCGCTGCGTGGGCATCAGGCGTCGAGCGCGCTGGAAACAACCTCGCGACGCTTCTTGACCGCATTGGCCAGGCGCTCGAGCATCTGGACCGACGCATCCCAGGCCACACAGCCGTCAGTGATGCTCTGCCCGTAGACAAGAGGTTTGCCCGGTTCGTGATCTTGACGGCCTTCAACCAGATGGCTTTCGATCATGACACCAAACAGACGCTCATCGCCGCCTTCAACCTGACGGGCAACGTCGTCGATAACAGCAGGCTGATTCCGGTAGTCTTTATTGCTGTTGGCATGACTGGAATCAATCATGATACGCGGACGCAGACCCGACTTGGCCAGCACCGTCGACGTTTCCTCAACATGGGCCGCATCATAGTTAGGCTGTTTGCCGCCGCGCAAAATGACATGACAGTCTTCATTGCCAGCGGTGGAAACGATAGCAGAATGGCCACCTTTGGTGACGGACAGGAAATGATGGGGTTGTGATGCGGCCTTGATGGCGTCAACGGCAATTTTAATGTTGCCATCCGTGCCATTCTTGAACCCGACCGGACACGACAAGCCCGACGCCAGTTCGCGATGAACCTGGCTTTCGGTGGTACGCGCACCAATCGCCCCCAGGACACCAGGTCAGCAATGTATTGCGGCGTGATCATGTCAAGGAATTCACAACCGGCCGGCAAACCCATGCTGTTGACCTGCAACAGCAATTCACGCGCAATACGTAGACCCAGATTGATGTTGAAACTGCCATCGAGCTTGGGATCATTGATCAGGCCCTTCCAGCCCACAGTCGTTCGAGGTTTCTCGAAATAAACACGCATGACGATTTCAAGTTCACCTTTGAAGCGCTCGCGCTGCTCTTTGAGGCGACCTGCATATTCAAGGGCTGCATCGACATTGTGAATCGAGCATGGACCAATGACGACCACCATGCGATCGTCAGTGCCATGCAAAATATTATGGATGGCGGTACGGGATGCATGGACGGTCGACGAGACATCATCAGTTGCCGCGAATTCGCGCATGATATGCGCTGGCGGACTGAGCTCTTTGATTTCTCGGATACGTAGATCATCGGTGTTGTGTGGCACTTGCGACTCCTGAAACGATACAAAAAAGCCGCCTAGCGATGCTGGCGGCTTTTTGGGAATTTTACTTGCTACGAGGTAATACGCTTCTTCCCTTCCCCCACCAGACGTGTCGGAAAAGTATAAAAGTAGAAGAAGAAAAACGAGGTAGCGCGGTACATGATTAGCAATCCTAGCACAGGAAACACTGAACCAGCAACCCTTAAAAAACGTTGCAAAGGCCACGCCTTCGCAACGAAAACAAACCAGCACGGCCGTAACCGATCAGGCGGCGACAACGCGGCCGTGTGGCTCGAGAGGAACAAACTGCTTGCGTGTTGCAAGATATTCGGGACGCGGCCGCAAACCATTTTTCGGGGCTTCCAGCGTATTTTCAATGCTGTTGTAAACCATGAACACATTGGCACGCGCCCAGGGTGAAATGTTGCTGGCCGACCCGTGCATGGTGTTGCAATCAAAAAAATAACTGAACCTGCCTGTGCTGTGGCGGCCCGTATCCCCCTTGCTCTACCAAAAGCTGCAAACTGACCGGATCAGGCACACCGAACTCTTGCTTCTTGAGTGACTGCTTGTAATGATTGTCAGGAGTCACCCCTGGCAAGCAATGAATTGTTGATGCGAACCCGGCACAAGCATCAGCGGCCCATTGCACTCGTTGTTATCTGTCAGCAACACCGAACAACTTAGCGCACGCATACGTGGCATGCCATCTTCAATATGCCAGGTTTCAAAGTCGGAATGCCAGTAAAACTCTTTACCCGTGAACCCGGGCTTGAGGTTCGCTCTTGACTGGTGAATATAGACTTCGGAACCCAGAACCTGGCGTGCCACATGAATCAGGCGCGGGTCACGTGCCAGATCAGACACCCTCGGGCTCAGTTCATGCATGCGAAAAATCGAACGCACGGCATCACTGCCGGGCTCGGTGACGGCTTCGTCAAGTTTGACGACCGCAGGATCTTCAGCCATACGCTTGACCTCGTCCAGCATGGCCTGCACTTCAGCCTGGCTGAAGACATTATGCAAAACAATAAAACCGTCTCGCGAATACGCGTCGATCTGCTCTGAAGAAAGCGCCTGAGCGTAGCCACCGCCCGCATAGACCACAGGGTCCTGGCGGGCGATGATGGCTGACGTGTAGGCATCACGCGAAGAATATACATCTTGTAGTGTTGACATACAGTCCTCCGAAAAAATCAGACGGCCTCAGACACCTCGGCCGGATAAACACCATCGGCATCATGAACTTCATTGCCGGTAATCGGTGGATTGAACACACAAATTACACGTAACGGCTCTTTGCCACCACGCAACCAATGCTCGTCGTGCTGGTCCAGGGCATACACAACACCCGGACCAAGCGCATATTTCTTGCCATCTGCGATGGTTTCAATTTCACCGTCACCTTCAATACACCACACCGCTTCAAGATGATTCTTGTAGTGGATATGAGTTTCGGTACCCGGAAAAATGACTGTTTCGTGAAATGAAAACCCCATACCATCTTTCTTGAGCAATACGCGACGGCTCAACCAGTTTTCAGTAATCACTTCCTGATCTGTACCGATTACATCTTTAACATTCTTTACGATCATCGACGTTTACCTCCGAATTTCAAAACTTTTGCACTGACACCACGCATCTCGAATACCTCGGCCACACTGCGCTCGATAATGTCCAGCCCCTTGCGCAGCTGATCTTCCTCAATGGTGAGGGCCGGCAAGAGCTTGAGCACCTCGTCATTGGCACCCGACGTTTCGATGACCACGCCGTATTCAAACGCCTTGCGCGAAATTTCATTCGCGATATCGTCGTCTGGCGGCGTTACCAGCCCCTGAATCAGGCCACGCCCCCGAACACTCAAACCGGCAGACGGATAGCTTTGAACGATGCTTTCAAGACGATCGCGCACCAGTTCTGCTTTACGGCCAACCTCGTTTTCAAAGCGCTTGTCGACCCAGTAACTATCGAGAGCCTGGGCGGCGGTAACAAATGCCAGATTGTTACCGCGGAACGTACCGCTGTGAGAACCAGGCTTCCAGATGTCAAGCTCGGGCTTCATCAGCACCAGGGACATTGGCAAACCAAAACCGGACAACGACTTGGACAGGGTGATGATATCGGGACGGATACCGACAGAATCAAAACTGAAAAACGTGCCTGTACGACCACAACCGACCTGAATATCATCGACAATCAGGAGCATGTCGTACTTGCGACACAACTTTTCAAGATCACGCAGCCAACGCTGTGTGGCGACGTTCACGCCTCCTTCGCCTTGCACCGTTTCCACAATGACTGCGGCCGGCAGATCCATGCCGCTGCTGGGGTCTTCCAGCATGCGTTCGAAGTAGTCAATGGTGTTGAAGTCCGGGCCCATGTAGCCATCGAACGGGACAAACGTGGTGTTGGCCAGCGAAACCCCGGCCGCATCGCGGAACTTCTGGTTAGCCGTGACGGCCAGCGACCCACCACTGACACCATGAAAACCATGAGTAAAGGCGACAACATTCTGGCGGCCCTTGACCAGACGGGCCAATTTGAGCGCCGCTTCGACGGCGTTTGTGCCTGTCGGACCGGTGAACTGCATTTTGTAGTCCCAGCCACGGGGCTTGAGCAACACCCGCTCAAAGGTTTCCATGAAATATTTCTTGGCGTCGGTCGCCATATCCAGTCCGTGGACAACGCCATCAGACGCCACGTACTCGATCAGTTTTTCTTTCAGTACGGGGTTGTTATGACCATAATTAAGGGTGCCTGCGCCCGCGAAAAAGTCAAGATACTCACGACCTTCCTGATCGATCAGCACAGACCCCTTGGCTTTGCTAAAGATAACGGGGAACGATCGAATGTAGCCTCGAACCTCAGACTCCATCCGGTCAAAAATAGTTAAGTCCATCATTATTGATTCCTCTCGATTTTTGAAAACGGGATAGCCCGCTTGATTGAATGACCGGTGATCGGCTTTCTTGTTGAATGACACTGCATTGGCGTGCACAAGCGACCGACAACCCGTTGCTCGTGGCAAAAATGACGCATCAGCCCGGGCAGGCTGAAAGCGGCCCCAGCCGCAGCAAACGTTCTTCTTCGTGGGCCTCATGGCCAAAGTGTTGCATTTCGAACAACGCAGACTCTGTGATTTGCATGTTGCGCTTGCGCGCCAGCGATGCAAACATGCCGCGCGACGCTGCGTTGTCGGGGCCGACCGTGGTTTCAATGGTCGAAATTCCGGACAATATCGGACGTTCAAGCAGGTGGCTTAACATTTTTCCGCCCAAGCCTGTACCCCGGGCACCTTCATGCACGGCGACTTGCCACACAAACAAGGTGTCAGGCATCTTGGGCGGTATATAAGCGGACACAAAACCCTGGAGCAGCCCATTGGCGCTTTGCGCAACCACGCATGTTTCAGTGTGGTGGTGCGCCAGAAGCAAATACACATACAAAGAATTGACATCCAGCGGCGGGCAGGCCTGAACAAGGGCATGCACATGCCGGGCATCATCAAGTGAGGGTGCCCGCAACACAAGCCCACTTGCGGGCAACCGCAGCCCAGGCTCGGCCGACTGTGAATGGGCCTGAAGCGTTCGTGATGAGTCTTCAGTATTCATTGCTGTACTCACTCAACCGCCAGACCCGATTCGGGCAAAGGCCCGGTATCAGGCACCTCCAGAAGAGGCGAAGCCAGTTCAGCCGCAGATTCGGGTGCCGCAACACCTTCGGACTCCATCAGGTCTACGATACGTTCAAGGGACAAGGTGATGGTGGCTTGCTCGAGCTCGGGCAATGCATTGAGCGATTCGGCCAGTTTTTGCTGCAAGGGTGATGGCGTGCCTTGAGCCAGCGCAATACCGGCCTCGGTCGGCCAGACAAACACAATGCGACGATCCTCACGGCCACGCTCTCGGCGTACCAACCCTTTGTCTTCAAGGCGATCGAGAATGCCCACCACGGTACTGGCACTGACGTGAATTTCCCGACTGAGCGCAGTGGCCGTCAGTGGACCATTTTCAACAACGGCCCTTAAACACACCAACTGCGGCGCGGTGATATTGCTGACTGCGGACAATTGACGCGAATGCAAGGCCACAGCGCGCGTAATACGGCGCAGGGCGCGCAGAATACGCAAGTCGTAGTGCTGAAGGTTTGCGGGCATATTATTCATAAGCGAAAGATTGCACTTAAATTAATTCGTACTGAAACTATAATGGCATTGATTATTCGTGTCAACAATCAATTCCCCATTACCCGGCACAAACTATTCACCAGTTTTCGCGTTAAAACCTTGCGAAAAACACCCATCAAGCGCGAAAACGGCAACAAAATGAAATGAGCAAAAAAAGAGGCCCGAAACATTTCGGACCTCGATCTAATGGCTTGGCAAAAAGCCAAACAGTTCAAGCCTTAAACAAATGCGACAGCCGGTACAACAACAACACAGCGGCCACCCTGATTTATGTCAAGCAGTACCCCCAACCGTCAGCCCATCAATACGAATCGTGGGCATCCCGACACCCACAGGAACGCTCTGACCTTCTTTACCGCAAGTACCCACCCCCGAATCCAGCTGCATATCGTCACCCACCATGGCCACTCGCGTCATCGCATCGGGGCCATTGCCGATCAGGGTCGCACCTTTCACCGGACGGGTGACCCGGCCGTTTTCAATCAGGTACGCCTCAGACGCCGAAAACACGAACTTGCCGCTGGTGATATCAACCTGACCACCCCCGAAATTAACCGCATAAAGACCTTTTTTAACCGACGCAATGATCTCGGGAGCGGGCGTATTGCCACCCAGCATGTACGTGTTCGTCATGCGTGGCATGGGCAAGTGCGCAAAGGATTCGCGCCGCCCGTTACCCGTGATCGACTGGCGCATCAGGCGGGCATTCATGGTGTCTTGCATATACCCTTTCAAGATGCCGTCTTCGATCAGCACGGTACGCTGGGTCGGGTTACCCTCGTCGTCAATATTCAGGGAACCCCGACGATCGGCCAAGGTACCGTCATCAATGACAGTCACGCCTTTGGCGGCAACACGCTCACCAATGCGGCCCGAGAAAATACTGGAACCCTTGCGGTTGAAATCGCCCTCAAGACCGTGACCAACCGCCTCATGCAGCAAGATACCCGGCCAGCCCGACCCCAGCACAACTGTCATTTCACCCGCCGGAGCCGCCACCGCATCAAGATTGGTCAAGGCCTCGTGTACGGCACGCTGCGCATAACCGCGCAACACCTCGTCGGTAAAGTAGCCCAGACCTGCACGCCCCCGCCACCGGCATGCCCCATTTCACGCCGACCGTTACGCTCGGCGATCACGGTCACCGACAAGCGGACCAAGGGGCGCACATCGGCAGCCAGACGACCGTCACTGCCCGCCACCATGACCACGTCATACTCAGCCCCTAACCCTGCCATGACCTGGATCACACGCGGATCAACTGCACGCGCCATCGCTTCGACACGTTCAAGCAGGGCCACCTTCTCGGGGGCAGTCAAGGTATTGAGCGGGTCGGTAAACGGATACAAGGTACGATCAAAGTCGGCCGGTCCAGCCACGACCTTCTGTTTGCCTGCCCCTTTCGCGCCGATGGAACGCACCGCACGCGCTGATGACAACAGGGCCTCGGGCGACAGAGTATCGGAATAGGCAAATGCCGTCTTTTCGCCGCTGATGGCGCGTACACCCACGCCCTGACCAATCGAAAAACTGCCGGTCTTGACAATCCCTTCTTCCAGACTCCAGCCTTCGCTGCGGGTGTACTGGAAATACAGATCGGCATAATCGACTTTGCGGGTGAAAATTTCGCCCAGAGCGCGCGCCATATCGGCCTCTGTCAACCCCCACGGGTCAAGCAGAAAGGATTTCGCCGTCGCCAGCGCGTTGATGCCGGAATCTGCACTCTTCATATCGTAGACATTACCTTAAAATTTAATTCGTTTAAACGCTAGGCCATTACCTGGCAATACGCCCCTGTCGATGGCATGGCCACCTGTCAGAGCACGCGGTGTGCCAATGCCGGCAGTGATGCACGCACATCGGCAAGGCGCTGCATATCAAGTACCCCGCCTGCAACCCCAGGCCCTTCCGGCAGACAGTCAATGACGTCACCCCAAGGATCAACCAGCATCGAATGCCCCCAGGTGCGCCGACCATTTTGGTGCTTGCCGCCTTGCGCCGCTGCCAGCACATAACACTGGTTCTCGATGGCGCGTGCCTTGAGCAAGGTTTCCCAATGCGCGGACCCGGTTGTATAGGTGAAAGCCGCCGGTACCAGGATCAGGGACACCTCACCAAACGCACGGTACAACTCGGGGAAACGCAGATCGTAGCAGATCGACAACCCCACCTTGCCCACCGGTGTCTGAAAGGTTTGTGGCGTGTTCTCGCCAGGCCGGATTGAAACAGATTCATCGTACGCCTCAGTGCCTTTACGAAAGCCGAAAAGATGAATCTTGTCGTAACGAGCCACCGGCTTGCCGGCCGGGTCATAAACCAGCGTTGTGTTGTAGATGCGTTCGGAATCAGGGCTTTCAAGAGGGAGCGTGCCGCCCACCAGCCAGACCCCATGCCGTGCGGCCTGTTCGGCCAGAAAATCCTGGATCGGGCCCGACCCGGGCTTTTCACGAATGGCCACCTTGTCACGGTCGTGCTGCCCCATCAGGCAGAAATATTCAGGCAAAACCAGAAGATTTGCGCCTTGTCCGGCTGCTTGCGCCACCAATACAGCCGCCTGCTTTAGATTGTCGTCGACGCTCGTCGATGACACCGTCTGCAATGCGGCCACCCGAAAACCAACCGTCTCTGACATATGCTGTTTTCTTCCTGAAAAAATGACCCGGGCTATTGACCCTGAACCAAAAAATCGACCAGTTTACGCGCCAAGGGCGACAAGGCGGCCGGGTCACGCGTACAAATGTTCAGCTCGCGCGATGCCCAGGCATCAGAAAAACTGATGCTGGACTGACACGAGAGCGGATGAGCCAAACCACTGACCAGCAACTGCAAATCAATCAGATCGAAACGATAAGCCATAAGCTGGAATCATTCACAAAGGGCTACCCGCAGGGCAAACAAGACTACCGCAAAACAGAACGACTTAAGCAGCGCTTAACCTGCATTTAATAAATACGAATTGTACCTGCGGCCAACTTGCCGCATCCTGTCACCCAACCTGTTTAAACCCCTTTTCCAGAACACGCCATCATGACCTCAGTTATTGACCTGCCCTACCTGAAACAATGGGAACAAAAGTCTGAGACGGTATCAGACACCATTACCGCCTGGCCAATCGCTGCACTGGCCGCAACTCTGGACAACCAGCCACTGATCACGCGGCCGCCTGCGAACCTGCCACCCTGCTGGCACTGGCTTTTTGTCTGCCTGCGGCGCCGCAATCCGAGCTTGGACCCGACGGCCACCCGGCCCGCGGTGGTTTTCTGCCACCAGTGCCGCTGCCACGACGCATGTGGGCCGGAAGCCGTTTGTCTTTCCTGGGCCCGATCAACGTCGGCAGCGAAATTACCCGAAAGTCAACTGTCGTCAGCGTCGACACCAAGCAAGGGCGTACCGGCCCATTGGTTTTTGTACTCGCCCGTCATGAAATCTGGACCGGCGGCACCATGGCGGTCGTCGAGGAACACGACATCGTTTACCGCGACATGCCGACGGCCGACGCCGCCGTGCCCAAACCCGTGGCTTGCCCGGCGGACGCCACACTGGGAACGCAAAATCACACCAACCGACACGTTGCTGTTCCGTTATTCGGCACTGACATTCAATGGCCACCGGATCCATTACAGCCGCGACTACGTCACCGAAGTTGAGGGCTACCCCGGGCTGGTTGTGCATGGCCCCCTGATTGCAACCCTTTTGCTCGATCTGGTCGCCCGCCAATGCCCGGGCGCCACCGTGACATCGTTCAGTTTCCGTGCGGTCAGCCCGCTGTTTGACATCCACCCGTTTTATGTCTGCGGCAAGCCTGTAAACGGCACCAACGAAATCATCCTCTGGGCGCGCAACCATGAAGGCCATCTGGCCATGGAAGCCCGCGCCGTTCTTCTCAAATAACAACCAGGACAAACCCATGCAAACCCTTTCTGACAACCAATCGCCCAGGCAGCTGCCCCGGCAGCTGGCTGTTTTAAAAGACCCACGGAGTCTTCCCATGCTGCCTGTTGAAGCCACTTCCTATCTGTTCGTCCCGGCCAACCGGCGTGACCGGTCTTTTTTATTTAAGGGTCATTTTGGCAAATCGTAGGTAATATCGCGAGTGCTGCCATTATTTTCCGGAAAGCCATCAAAAACAGACCGCACCAGATAGGGCATCAACTGCGGCAAATTGTCTTCCGAAGACAAAATAACCGAAGTTGATCGATAAACCTCGGCGGCATCATGCTGCTGGTCATTGATTACCAGCGTAAATGTATTCTTGTAAACCGTTACCGGCACATTCACGACAGGTGGCGAATACAGCATGCCAGCACCCCAACCAAAATGCGGGCCATAAAATCCGGCCCAGGGCGCAACGAACGGGCCATTGTAAAAATACGGATCGGCATACTGCTGTACCCAGCTTTGGCTGACCGGGTTCTGATACGTGAACGACATGACAAACCTGGGCTTCTGGCCCCCACGCGCCTCGACCAACCCCGTTCGGCCTGCCGAAGCCCGCACCATGTCGGCATAGGTCTGGTATTCAAGATTGTTTGACTGCCCCTGGCCGGGTTCAATTCGATAGGTCTGCCCCTCGACATTGGCAGGCCACTGTGAAAATGTCGTGACCCTGGCCGACAACGTCGACGCACACCCACCGAGCAGAAACACACCGAAAAAATCAGACACAGGCGGGCCGCAGCGACCCGTGATAAGGTGGAAAGCTTCATGACGATCACCAGACACGTTGTAAAACAGGCTAAACATTACAATACACCTTTCGCATCGATGCGGGCATAAAAGCACCGCGCGCTGCAGGGACAGCCACATAGGTCATTATGCGCACAGACACTTCCCCGACCATTCGCCGAACCGATTACACCCCCTACCCGTATCGCATACCCCAGGTCGACCTGGCTTTCGACCTGGCGCCAGATCTGACGCGGGTGCACTCACGCCTGACGGTCGAGAGCTCCAATGCGCAGCCCATGCCGCTGGTGCTGGACGGTGAATCCCTGACGCTGGAATCGGTAGCCATCAATGGTCAGGCACTTTCACCGGCCGACTACACGCTGAATGCCGAAACACTGACACTGCACCCCCGCCATGGCGCATTCATCATCGACATTGTCAGTACCTGCCGCCCGGCCGAAAACACCACCCTGATGGGCTTGTACCAATCAGGGAAAGCCTGTTCACTCAATGCGAAGCCGAGGGGTTTCGCCGGATCACCTGGTTTGCCGACCGGCCCGACGTCATGTCGCGCTACACCGTCACCTTGCGTGCAGATCCGGCGCGTTATCCGCACCTGCTGTCAAACGGCAACCTGCTGTCAACAGAAACGCTGCCTGACGGGCGGCAACAAGCCATCTGGGAAGACCCCATCCCAAACCCTGCTACCTGTTTGCCCTGGTGGCCGGTGACTTCGACTGCCGCGAGCAAACCATCACAACCCGCAGCGGGCGCACTGCGCTGCTGCAGGTGTACAGCGATAAAGGCGATTACGACCGCACCGCCTGGGCCCTCGAATGCCTTCACCGGTCGGTCACCTGGGACGAAACTCGTTTCAATCTTGAACTCGACCTTGACCGCTTCATGATTGTCGCCGCGCGCGACTTCAACATGGGGGCCATGGAAAACAAAGGGCTGAACGTATTCAATTCGGCCTATGTCCTGGCCGACAGCCAGACCGCCACCGACGCCACCTACGACGCCATTGAAAGCGTCATCGGACACGAGTACTTTCACAACTGGACGGGCAACCGTATTACCTGCCGTGACTGGTTCCAGCTCTCGCTCAAAGAGGGCTCACGGTGTTTCGCGACCAGGAGTTTTCAGCCGACATGATGGCTCGCGGCTTGCCGGCCGCCGAAGCGGCCAGCGCCCGGGCAGTCAAACGCATTGATGACGTCACCGCGTTGCGCAGCGCCCAGTTTCCTGAAGACGCGGGGCCAATGGCCCACCCCATTCGTCCTGAAAGCTATCAGGAAATCGGTAACTTTTACACCGCGACAGTCTACGAAAAAGGGGCCGAAATCATTCGCATGCAACATACGTTGCTGGGTGAAGAAGGCTTTCAGGCCGGCATGGCTGTATATTTTGCCCGCCACGACGGGCAGGCCGTCACCTGCGACGATTTCGTCGATGCCATGGACAGCGTCTATCAGCAGCAACGACCCGGTGAAAGTCTTTCGGTGTTCCGGCGCTGGTACAGCCAGGCAGGTACCCCACAGGTCAACGTCACCCTCGACTATGACGCCAGCACCCGGCAGTGTGCCGTCACCCTTGCTCAACAGTGCGCTCCGGTCGGCGTCGAAAAGCTGCAGAACCCGCCAACGACCAAACCACCGCTGCATATCCCGTTTGCCTTGGGCTTGCTTGGGCCTGATGGCCGGGCCTTCACACTCAAGTCTGGCGACCAGTGCGGCGAAACGCTGGTGCTCGACCTGAAGGAGCAACGCCAGACCTGGGTATTCAATGACATTGATGCCCAGCCTGTGCCATCCCTTCTGCGCGGCTTTTCGGCGCCGGTGATTGTTGATTATGCCTACACCGACAACGAACTGGCCCTGTTGGCCCGTACCGACCCCGAGCCCTTCGCCCGCTGGGAAGCGGCCCAGTTGCTGGCCACCCGTTGCCTGCTGGCCATGGCGCAAACGCCCGACGCCAACAGTCCAGCGGTCAATCTGCTGGTCGACACCTGGTGCACTCTGGCCACCGACCCGGCGCTGGGGGCCGCTTACAAGGCCCGCATGTTCACCTTGCCCGGCGAGCGCATCCTGATGGAGAAAATGCCAGTCATCAATCCGGTCGCCGTTGCACGCGCACGGCGCGAGCTACGCACCCGGCTGGGCGCAGCACTGGCCTCTGAATGGCAACGCCTGTATCAGACACAAGCAGACCGCCAGAAAGGCAAACCGTACTCACCTGATCCGGCATCCGCAGGCGCACGTGCGCTGCAAAACTGTGCGTTGGGCTACCTGGCTGCAGGCAACGTGGCGGGGGCCGACACCCTGGCCCAGGCCCAGTACGACAACGCAGGCAACATGACCGATCGCATGGCAGGGCTATCCACGTTGGTTAACTACGGCAACACCGTACAACGTGAAGCTGCCCTGACCTCGTTTTACACGCAATGGCAACACAACCCTCTGGTCATCGACCGCTGGTTTGCCCTTCAGGCAACCGCACAGAGTACCGATGTAGCGGCGGTACGGGCACTGATGCAGCACCCTGCCTTTACGCTGCGTAACCCGAACCGCGCTCGCTCACTGGTCTTCCAGTTCTGCCTGAACAATCTGCCGGGTATTTATTGCGATGCAGGCTACGATTTCTGGGCTGAACAAGTCATTGCACTGGATGCCCTCAACCCTGAAATTGCCGCTCGCCTTTCCCGCGCGTTTGACCACTGGGCACGACTTGTTCCTGAAGCACGGAATGCCGTGAAGAAACGGCTCGAGCGCATACAGCAACATGCAGGGCTGTCACGCAATGTCGAAGAAATTATTTCCAAGGCGCTCAGTCTGTAAGACTGACGCTGGTACAACCCTATCCGGAGCACATCACCGTGAAACGTAAAACCCTGACCCAATACCTGGTCGAACAACAACGCCTCAAAGGCGCCGTCTCTGCCGAAGTAAGGCTGCTGATCGAAACGGTGGCCCGCGCCTGCAAGGCCATCAGCCATGCCGTTGGCAAAGGTGCCCTGGGCGGTGTCTTAGGCAGCCTGGAAAGCGAAAACGTCCAGGGCGAAGTCCAGAAAAACTCGATGTCATGTCCAATGAAATCTTGCTGGAGGCCAACGAATGGGGCGGTCACCTGGCGGCCATGGCTTCAGAGGAAATGGAAACCATCCATCGCATCCCGCACCGTTACCCGAAAGGCGAATACCTGTTGATGTTCGATCCGCTTGACGGCTCGTCCAACATTGACGTCAACGTCTCGATCGGCACCATTTTCTCGGTGCTGCAAGCGCCCGCCGATGCGGCCGGCCGTGACATTGAAGAGAAAGACTTCCTGCAACCCGGCAGCCGGCAGGTTGCCGCAGGGTATGCCGTTTACGGGCCCCAAAGCATGCTGGTTCTGACAGTGGGTACCGGTGTGGTTGGCTTCACCCTTGACCGCGAAATGGGCTCGTGGGTGCTGACGACAGAAAACATGCGCATTCCGGAAGACACGGCCGAATTTGCCATCAACATGTCCAACATGCGGCACTGGGAAACACCCGTCAAGCGTTACATTGACGACTGCCTGGCGGGTAAAACCGGCCCCTTGGGCAAAGACTACAACATGCGCTGGATTGCCTCGATGGTGGCCGATGTTCATCGCATCATGACCCGCGGCGGTATTTTCATGTACCCCCGCGATGCCCGCGCCTCAGGCAAAAAAGGCAAACTGCGCCTGATGTATGAGGCCAACCCCATGAGCATGCTGGTTGAACAGGCCGGTGGTGCAGCGATCGATGGTGACGTGCGCATCCTTGATGTGCAGCCCGAAGGCCTGCACCAGCGTATCGGTGTCATCCTGGGCTCGAAAAACGAGGTGGAACGCGTCCAGCGCTACCACCTCGAAGACTGAAGACATACCCTTGGTGCAGCCTGCGGCACCTTGCACACGGGGGCAGCCCCTGTTGAGCAGGACGCCGCTTAACGTCGCCCGGTCAGCGAACCCAGAACGCCACGCAGCAATTGCGTGGCAGCTCGTCTGACCATGCTTTTGGCCACAGACTGCACCACGCCGTCACGCCGCCCGCCACGCGGGCCGGTGCTGCCAAACAAGAAATCGGTAACAACCCCCATCACCCCGTCGCCTTCGGATTTTTCAGCAGTTGACGACACATCGGCCACACCCTTGTTCGCGCGTGCCAGCAACACCTCATAGGCCGACTCGCGGTCAACCGCACGATCGTACTTGCCCCCAACAACGAGGCCGACCGAATGGCCGACCGTTCGACATCCGTGGCCGGGCCGATACGACTGCCCGGCGCCACCATCCAGACACGTTCGGTGACACCGGGACGCCCTTTTTCATCCAGTAGCGAAACCAGCGCCTCGCCAACACCCAGCTCGGTAATCGCCGCCTCAATGTCCAGCGACGGGTTCGGGCGCATGGTCTGTGCCGCAGAACGCACGGCTTTCTGGTCGCGCGGAGTGAAGGCACGCAAGGCGTGCTGCACACGGTTACCCAACTGACCCAAAATCGTATCCGGGATGTCCAGCGGGTTCTGGGTCACAAAATAGACACCCACCGCTTTGGATCGCACAAGCCTGGCCACTTGCTCGATTTTTTCAACCAGTACTTTGGGTGCATCGGCAAACAACAAATGAGCCTCATCGAAAAAGAACACAAACTTCGGTTTTTCAAGGTCCCCCACTTCGGGCAGGGTTTCATACAACTCGGCCAGCATCCAGAGCAGGAACACGCCATACAACCGCGGAGACTGCATCAAACGGTCGGCTGCCAGGATATTGACAACCCCTGCCCTTTTTCATTGACACGAATGAAGTCGTGGATATCCAGCATGGGCTCACCAAAAAACTGGTCTGCCCCCTGCGACTCAAGTCGTAGCAAGCTGCGCTGAATCGCGCCGACCGACGCCGGCGAGACGTTGCCGTATTGCGTGCGCAACTCTGACGAGCGCTCGGCCACGTGCTGCAACAGGGCGCGCAAATCTTTGAGGTCAAGCAGCAAATGGCCTTCATCATCCGCCAGGCGGAACACAATATTCAGCACCCCTTCCTGGGTGTCATTCAATTCCAGCATGCGCGCCAGTAGCAGCGGCCCCATATCCGACACGGTCGCACGCACCGGATGCCCTTTTTCACCGAAAACATCCCAGAAGGTTACCGGACACCCACCCCAGGCCGGTTCAGGCAAGCCCATCCGGGCCAACCGCTCTTGCAACTTGGGATTCGGTTGCGCCGCCTGCGAGATGCCGCTCAGGTCACCTTTCACGTCCGCCAGAAACACCGGCACACCCGCCTGCGAAAATGCCTGGGCCATCACCTGAAGCGTAACCGTTTTACCCGTACCGGTCGCCCCGGTAATGCACCCGTGCCGGTTGGCCAACGCAGGCAACAATGCGACGTCGGTGTGGGCGTTCTTGCCCAGAACTATTGGATCAGCCATGCGGATTACCTTGTGAGTTGATTGAACGCGCTAAAATCATAAACTTTATTTCAGACCAACCACAGACATCGCATATGGCCGGACACAGTAAATGGGCAAATATCCAGCACCGCAAGGGGCGTCAAGACGCCAAGCGCGGCAAAATCTGGACAAAAATCATTCGTGAAATCACCGTCGCAGCACGTGCTGCCGGGCCTGACCCCGATGCCAACCCACGCCTGCGGCTGGCACTGGGACAAAGCCACTGCGGCCAACATGCCCAAGGACAATATCCTGCGCGCCATTACGCGCGGTGCCGGTGGCGGCGATGACTCCAATTACGAAGAAATTCGTTACGAGGGCTATGGCATCAACGGCGCCGCCGTGGTTATTGACTGCATGACCGACAACCGCCAACGCACAGTTGCCGAAGTGCGCCACGCCCTGTCAAAACACGGGGGCAATCTGGGCGTCGAGGGCTCGGTCGCCTTCCTGTTCAAACATTGCGGGCAGTTCCTGTTTGCACCCGGCACCTCTGAAGACAAGGTCATGGAAGCCGCTCTTGAAGCTGGCGCCGAAGATATTGTGTCGGACGACGATGGCCTGATCGAAGTGACTTGTGAACCGTCTGACTTTGCTGCCGTAAAAGATGCCTTTGCCGCAGCAGGTCTGGTGCCTGAGGTTCAGGAAATCGTGATGAAAGCCCTGAACGAAATCGAGCTGACCGGTGAAGACGCACAAAAGATGCAAAAAATGATCGACATGCTCGAAGGTCTGGACGACGTGCAAGAGGTCTACACGACGGCCGTTTTCAACGAAACTGAATAACCCAAACTGTAAAGCTGATATGAAACTTCTGGTAATTGGCGGTGGTGGCCGCGAACATGCAATCGCCTGGCGCCTGGCCCAGTCAGCCCGCGTGCAAAAGTCTTCGTTGCCCCTGGCAACGGGGGACGGCAACCACTGACCTGCTTGAAAACATCGCCATCTCTGACCACAACGAGCTGGTCGAATTTGCCCGGCGTGAAGGTATCGCATTCACGGTCGTCGGTCCGGAAGCGCCCTTGGCCGCAGGCGTTGTCGATACGTTTCGCGCAGCCGGCCTGAAAATTTTTGGCCCTACACGTCAGGCTGCACAACTTGAAAGTTCAAAAGACTACGCCAAGGCCTTCATGGTCCGCCACAACATCCCGACGGCGGCTTACCAGACCTTCACCGACCCGGTAAAAGCCAAAGCCTACATCGAAGCACAGGGTGCGCCCATTGTGGTCAAGGCCGACGGTCTGGCCGCCGGTAAAGGGGTGGTTGTGGCCGAAACCCTCGAACAAGCATTCGACGCCATCGACAACATGCTGGGCAATGGGGCATTCGGCCAGGCCGGTGCACGAGTCGTCATCGAAGAGTGCCTGATCGGTGAAGAAGCCAGTTTCATAGTGATGTGTGACGATCAGCAAGTGCTGGCCATGGCGACCAGTCAAGATCACAAACGCTTGCTCGACAACGACCAGGGCCCCAATACCGGCGGCATGGGGGCTTATTCACCCGCGCCGGTTGTCAGTCCTGCCCTGCACAACCGCATCATGCGTGAAGTCATTCACCCGACGCTTCAGGGCATGGCCAGAGACGGCGTACCGTATACCGGTTTCCTGTATGCCGGCCTGATGATCGGCGATGGCCCTGACGCCACTCGTCCGCTGAAAGTTCTGGAATTCAACTGTCGCATGGGCGACCCGGAAACCCAGCCCATCATGATGCGTATCAAAAGCGACCTGACCGATGTATTCGAGCATGCCGTCAATGGCACGCTCGAACAAGCCGTCATCGATTGGGATCGCCGCACCGCACTGGGTGTTGTTATTGCGGCCGAAAACTACCCTGCCGACCCACGGTCGGGTGACCCGATCACGGCGTTGCCGGCCGATACAGACGATTGCCGCGTCTTTCATGCCGGTACGCGGCTTGAAAACAATGTTCTCAAAACCAGTGGCGGTCGCGTATTGTGTGTGACTGCCTTGGGCGACTCGGTCAAGCGCGCGCAAGAAACAGCGTACCGCGCCGTTCATCAGGTGCAATTCGAAGGTCGCCAGTACCGTTCCGACATCGGCTGGCGCGCCCTGCCCCACGAGTCCAACTAACCCCTGTGTCCGGCCTGGCCGGACACAGGGCGCTGTCATCTTAAGGTTGAACGTACCCATGGTTGTTCCAATTTCCGCCGCTTACGATTATTTTCTGGATCTGCAATCGCGCATCGTTGCCGGGCTTGAAGCCGCCGACGGCAGCACATTCCAAACCGACCACTGGTCGCGTGAGGAAGGCGGTGGCGGCATTTCGCGCCTGCTCGAAGGTGGCCCCCTGTTCGAGCGCGCCGGCGTATTGTTCAGCCATGTCCAGGGCAAAACACTCCCCCGTCCGCCAGTTCCCACCGCCCGGAACTGGCCGGACGGGCCTGGGAAGCCATGGGGGTTTCCCTGGTACTGCACCCGCGCAACCCCTTCATTCCGACCACCCACATGAACGTGCGCATGTTTGTTGCGCGCGCTCCGGAAAACGAGCCCGATACCGACGTATTCTGGTTTGGCGGCGGGCTTGACCTGACACCGTATTACCCCTTCGAGGAAGATGCCCGCCATTTCCATCAGGTATGCGCCAATGCCCTGGCCCCTTCGGTGCCGATAAATACCCGGCCTACAAAACCTGGTGTGACCAATACTTCTACCTGAAACATCGCAAAGAAACCCGGGGGTGGGTGGCATCTTTTTCGATGACCTGAACGAAGGCGGGTTTGACGAAAGCTTTGCGCTTGTCCAATCGGTAGGTGACTGCTTCCTGGAGGCCTATCTGCCCATCGTCGAAAAACGCCGCAGCCTGCCCTTCGGCCAGCGCGAGCGCGAGTTTCAAGCCTACCGACGTGGTCGCTACGTCGAATTCAACCTGGTCTTCGACCGGGGCACCCTGTTCGGGCTGCAATCAGGTGGCAGGACCGAATCCATCCTGCTGTCGATGCCCCCCATGGCTGCGTGGCGCTACAATTACACTCCGGAACCCGATACACCCGAGGCTGAACTGGCGGCCTACCTGACCCCGCGTGAATGGCTCTGAAAAAATCGGGCTGCTTGGGGGCAGCTTTGACCCCGTTCATCGGGCGCATATCTTGCTGGCTAACGCAGCACTGTCGCAGCTTGGGCTTGACCAGGTCCAGTTGCTGCCTGCTGCAGACCCATGGCAGCGCAAGCCGCTGAACGCTTCAGCGACCCATCGGCTGGCCATGGTGGAACTGGCCATACAAGGGCACCATGGCCTGGCAGCAAATCCAGCAGAAATCATGCGTGGTGGTAAAACCTACACGATTGATACCCTCCAGGACATGCCGCGTACAGCGCAATATTTCTGGATTCTCGGTGCAGACCAACTGGAAAATTTCTGTACCTGGCACCGGTGGGAAGATATCGTGACGTATGTGCACCTGGTCGTCGCACGTCGTCCTGGAAGTACCGTAACAACACCGGCACCACTGGCCTGGCTGCTCGATACCCTTAAAAAACCACTGATCGAAGTTCCCTTCGAACCCATTGCCATTTCTGCCACACAAATACGTCGCCTGCTGAAAGCCGGACAACCTGCAGACACGATGCTTGACCCCAAATACTGCAGTATATTCAGCAGCATCACCTTTACCACCACTGACAGGCACGCGGTGCCTATAAAACCAAAGTAAAAGTCAAAACCAGAAGACCATGAATATTCAAAAATTGCAACGCCTCGTCATTGATGCCCTGGAAGACGTAAAAGCCCAGGACATCAAAGTATTCAACACCACGGATATCACCAGCATGTTCGATCGCGTCGTGATTGCCAGCGGCACCTCAAACCGTCAAACCCGGGCGCTTGCATCCAGCGTTGCGGATGCCGCCCGCGCACAAAAGATCCCGATTGTCGCCTACGAAGGCCAGGATACCGGTGAATGGGTACTGCTCGACCTGGGTGATATCGTGATTCACTGCATGCAACCCGAAATCCGTCGCTACTACAACCTTGAAGAAGTCTGGGGTGCCAAGCCGGTCAAGGTCAAACTGCTACCGCAATCAACGTCTCAGCACGATAACTGGATCGGTTCAGAGGATGACTTCGATGACGAAGACGTTGAATAACAGCACAACCAAAATCTGAACGACAACTGGCTTTATTTGTAAACAACAACGTCATCCAGACCTGAAATCCAGATTTAAAAACGTCATTAAACGGCCCTTTCCCTGCCTAGAACCGGCACGCATAACCATATTGCATCACCCCGAATAAGGTTAGCACTAACTCTTCGTTCCGGTTCGCAAGGCCCCTTCCTAGAATAGCTGGAGTCAATCACAGCACCAGGGAGGCGCGATGAACACACCGCGAAAACAGGGTCTTCGCCGATACATCGGCGACACACACCGCACCCATAAAACCGATGTCCTGATCATTGGTGGCGGACCAGCCGGCACATGGGCAGCCATTAGCGCCGCCGCAAACGGGGCCGGCGTCATTCTTGTCGACAAAGGATTTTGCGGAACATCGGGAGCCACCGCACCTTCGGGGACAGGCGTCTGGTACGTCAACCCCGACCGCAACACCCGTGAAAAAGCAAAGGCCAGTCGCTACGAAATGGGAGGCCGGCTGGCTGAGCATGTCTGGATGGACCGGGTCCTTGAGCAGACCTGGACAAACATCCACCAGTTGGCAGAGTGGGGGTATCCCTTCCCCATCGACGACTCCGGCGAAGAACGACGTACCTCGCTGCAAGGTCCGGAATACATGCGCCTGATGCGCAAACGCACCAAAGCTGCCGGCGTAAAAATCCTGGACCACAGCCCCGCACTGGAGTTGCTGGTACACGAAGATGGTTCGGTAGGCGGAGCAACCGGAATCAATCGCCTGAACGGAGAAACGTGGGGCATCCATGCCGGTGCCGTCGTCATTGCCGCAGGTGGATGCGCATTCCTGAGCCGTGCACTGGGCTGCAATGTCCTGACAGGTGATGGTCTTTTAATGGCTGCAGAAACAGGTGCCGAACTGTCGGGCATGGAGTTCTCCAATGCCTACGGACTCGGTCCCGCGTTTTCGTCCGTCACCAAGTCATTGTTTTACAACTGGGCAAACTTCTACGACGCCAGTGGGCAGCTGATTGAAGGTGCAGGCTCGACCCGCGGACGCGGCATCATCGCGCAACGCCTTCAAACAGAACCTGTCTTCGCCCGACTCGACCGTGCGGATCCGCAGATCCAGTCCTGGATGCGAACCGCGCAGCCCAACTTTTTGTCTCGTTCGACCGCCGGCAGATCAATCCATTCACCGATCTTTTTCCGGTCTCGCTACGGCTGGAAGGAACCGTCCGGGGAACCGGCGGCTTGAATGTCATTTCTGATGACTGCGCAACCAATGTGCCCGGACTTTATGCAGCCGGTGATGCGGCAACCCGCGAATTGATATGCGGGGGTTCACGGGTGGTGGTAGCTATAACGCGGCCTGGGCGTTGTCATCCGGTTTCTGGGCCGGAGCAGGTGCGGCCCGCTACAGCACACAAACCAAAGCCGCCTCAAACCGCGAAATCTGGCGTGCCGGGCGAACAGGTTTGCCGAACACGAACCACCGGCCCTGGTCTGCCAAGGAAGTCATCCAGCAAGTGCAGGCTGAAGTATTCCCCTACACGCGAAACTGGACGCGTCAGGGCGATGAACTGACAGAGTCGTTAGATCGACTTGACGCACTCTGGAACAGCATTTCCAGCGGTACACCGATTGGCACGGCCCTGGATATCGTCAAGGCACGTGAAGCTGCAGCCATGCTCGCCACATCCAGATGGATGTACCGCAGTGCCCTGGCACGCAACGAAACCCGAGGCATGCACCGACGCCGTGACTTTACGGCGATCGATCCGCAACAACAGCACCGTGTGACATGCGGAGGTCTGAACGAACTATGGACCGGCACCGCCAGAGTGAATGATCCTGTCACCGTAAACGTGGCGTCAAGCCCGGTGCCAGCCACGTCGACAGCGTCGCAAACATCGAAGAGTATCGCCTCTGAACCACACCCTGAGCTGGAGCCGACATGATTGAAATCGTCAGTGCCGAACGCTGCACCGCCTGCAATATCTGCGTGAAAGTGTGCCCGACCAATGTCTTTGACATTGTCCAGGGCAAACCTCCGACGATTGCCCGCCAGGATGATTGCCAAACGTGTTTCATGTGTGAACTGTACTGCCCTGAAGACGCGCTGTTTGTCGCCCCGGTTGCAGATGCGCCGGCTCCTCAAACGGAAGGGGACGAAAACGTCCTGGCCCTCATGGGCAGCTACAAACGGTCCATCGGCTGGGGCAAGGGCCTGAAGCCGACCGCAGCCATCGACAGCAGTTTCGAATTACTCCTACGCGCCCACTGATCATGAAAAAACTGAATCTTTTATACAAAATCGCCGCAGCATCCTTCAAGCCGTCCTGGCTGCGACAGCGAGCCTGCTGGCACCCGCAATGACGATTGCAAAGTCGGCCGACACGCCTTTGCGTATCGGATATATCGGCCCTTCTCCGGCGCTGGTCAACGTAACCGGCTGGGCACTGGCCAACAATCACTTGCAGCGCGAGATCGCTCCGCTGGGGTACACGACCGTGACAACACATACTTTTGCCAATGGACCGGACCTCAACGAAGCCTTCTTCGCCGGATCGGTGGACGTTGGCATCTATGGCGATACCCCATCCATCGTGGCCAGTGGCCCGCGGCCTGAAAAACAAGCTGATCGGTTTCGACCAGATCGGCATGGATGTCTGGCTCCTGACACCGCAAAACGGTGTCACCGATATCAGGCAGCTTGAAGGCAAGACTGTCGCAGTCGCGCTGGGCTCGTACATGCACCGGTATGTCATTGGTCGCCTGAAAGAAGCCGGAATACTCAAATCGACCAAGATTGTCTACATGTTGCCGCGAGATGGCGGCCCCGCCCTGGAAAAGAATGCGGTTGCAGCGTTTGCCGCACCCATCGGCATGGGCCCACTGCTGGCAGAGCGCGGCTTTCCCGTCCTGGATCGGGCCAGTCATCATCCTCACCTGGCGGGTTCATCGCTGATTACCGCATCTGATGAAGCATTGAAACGCGCTCCGGGACTGGCGGCTGCCTTGTTGCGCGCGCGACAGGCCGCACTGAATGATATCCGTAACGACCCGGATGCCTATTACGCCTTCCATGCCAAGGCCAGCGGCTTTCCGGAAAGCGTCGTTCGTGCCTCTCATCCGGTTTCCCAATTCGTTTATGAGGCCTACCCGCCGCAAGGCTTGCAGCAACTGCATCATGTCAGCCAATTCTTGCTCGACGAAAGATTGATCCGTGAGCCGCTCGCGGTCGAACAATGGCAAATCACGGGGTTGTGAAACATGCACACGAAAAACACCCTGCCTCGACGCCTGCTGGTGCGCGTAGCCCCATGGGTACTGCCGGTTTCACTCTTGTTGCTATGGGAACTGGTTGTTGCAACCGGCCTGGTTGCAAGCCACTTGCTGCCCGCCCCGACTACAGTGCTGGAAACCGGTTGGCACCTTGCCGTCACCGGCGAGCTCTGGGAGCATATGATCGTCAGCACAGGGCGAGCGGCGGCCGGCTTTGCCATCGGTGCCGGCGCCGGTTTACTGTTAGGCCTTTTAACAGGCCTCTCCCGCTGGAACGCACTGTTTCTTGACAGCTCCATGCAAATGGTACGCAATATTCCCCATCTGGCCTTGATCCCCTGGTGATTTTGTGGTTCGGCATTGATGAAAGCGCAAAAATCTTTCTGGTCGCGCTAGGTACCATTTTCCCTGTGTACATCAACACATATCACGGCATCAAAAACGTGGATGGAAATCTGGTCGAAATGGCTCGCAATTATGGCCTTTCGGGCTGGACACTTTTCAGACAGGCCATTCTCCCCGGCGCTTTGCCTTCAATTCTGATTGGCATCCGCTTTTCTCTGGGGCTCATGTGGCTGACCCTGATCGTCGCAGAAACCATATCGGCCACAGCGGGTATCGGCTACATGGCCATGAACGCACGTGAATTTCTGCAAACCGACATCGTCATTTTTGCGATTTTGACCTATGCACTGCTTGGAAAAGTTGCCGATCTGTCGGCCCGCAAGCTTGAATACCATTGGCTTAAATGGCATCCAGCCTTCCAGCCCTCGTAAAGGAAACGATATGATTAACCACACGTTAACCGGACTGGGTCTTCACCTGAAAGGTCTTCAGAAGCACTTTGGAAACCGGCCCATTTTGCGTGATTTCGATCTCGCGATTCCCGCAGGACAGTTTGTAGCAATCGTCGGACGCAGCGGCTGCGGGAAAAGCACGCTGCTGCGGCTGCTATCAGGTCTTGATCCTGATTTTAACGGTCACATCGGAACAGATCACGGCCAATTGCTCGCCACTGTCAAAAATCAGGTCCGTCTGATGTTTCAGGATGCACGCTTGCTACCCTGGAAGTCGGTCCTTGACAATGTCTGCCTGGGTTTACCCTCAGGCCAGCGGCATCATGCGCTTGACGCATTAACGGCAGTCGGCCTTGAAGACCGTGCACACGATTGGCCAGCCCGTCTTTCCGGTGGCCAGCGCCAACGCATTGCCCTGGCTCGTGCACTCGTTCATCGCCCGCGCCTGCTGCTGCTGGATGAACCCTGGGTGCCCTGGATGCCCTGACACGAATAGAGATGCAACAACTGATCGAAACACTCTGGCAACAGCATGGTTTCACCGTCATCCTGGTCACGCACGATATCAGCGAAGCGGTGGCCGTTGCCGACAGGGTAATTCTGATGGAAGACGGCGGGATTGGGCTCGACCTTCCAATCGCGCAAGAACGCCCACGGGTGCGGCATAACGCAGAATTGGCAGCGCTTGAAAACTTGATACTTGACCGGGTGCTACGCCCTGAACCTGCACATCGCAAAGGCAGGCTATCGACCCCAGAACACCAGGCACCGGAATCTCTGGCCTACCCACTTCCCAGCCAGATGCCCACAACCCTATTATCAACGACTTAGGCACCCCAGGTATAAAACACGACTGTCATCAACCCCGCTATCAGAACAACAATCCTTCTTTCAGAACGGCTTTCCCGGTATCGGAACAGCTATCCGCTATACTTGCAGGGTGGAGCAATACACCATACTTGAACATCGTCGGACGAATGCAAATTCGTCCGAACTTTTTGTCGGTTTCATCCACACCACCCCCGAATCCTTTTCCACCGCCCTTCGCGACTGGCCCTGGAAATCTCTGACAGGCTGTCGCGCATCCTGGAAACACACTGATCAATGAAACTCGTTGTCATTGCCGTAGGAGTACGCATGCCGCGCTGGGTCGAGGAGGCCTGGCAAGACTACGCGAAGCGTATGCCTGCCGACTGCACACTGGTACTACGCGAAGTAAAACCTGAACCGCGCACCAGTGGAAAGACACCCGCCCAAATGATGCAAGCTGAAGCCCAGCGCATCGACGCAGCAATTCCGTCAAACGCTTTTCTTGTCGCCCTTGACGAACACGGTCGCGATCTCACCACCATGAAACTGGCCGCAGAGCTTGAGAAATGGCGCTCCAATGGTCAAGACGTTGTATTTTTGATTGGTGGTCCAGATGGCCTCGATAGCCAACTGAAGCAGCGATGTGATAGCCTGATACGCCTGTCATCGTTGACATTACCCCACCCGATGGTCAGGGTGGTACTGGCGGAACAGTTGTACCGCGCCTGGTCCATCACGACCAACCATCCTTATCATCGGGCCTGATACCAGTGCCCGATCATGCAAAAACGACGTACCAAAATAGTGGCCACCATTGGCCCGGCCAGTTCCAGTCCAGAAGTCATTGAAAAGCTCATTCTTGCGGGCATGGATGTCGCTCGCCTGAATTTTTCGCATGGCTCACCAGAAGATCACCGACAACGCACTGAACTGATCCGTGATATTGCCGCGCGCCACAAGCGACGTGTGGCCATCATGGGTGACCTTCAAGGCCCAAAAATCCGCATCGCGCGATTCACACACAATGAGATTGAACTGGTTGAAGGTGAACCCTTCATCTTGTCAAACCTGCATCCTGGCGACGAGGGCAACCATCGGATCGTTGGCATTGATTACCCGAGCCTGGTCCATGATTGTCGCCCGGGCGACGAACTTTTGCTTGACGATGGCCGTGTTGTCTTGCAAGTGGATCGGGTTGACGACCATGCTGTGTACTCCACTGTTACGCAAGGCGGCACCTTATCCAACAACAAAGGCATCAATCGACGCGGAGGGGCATTTCCGCACCCAGCCTTACTGATAAAGACAAGGCCGATATCAAGACCATTGCCGACCTTGAACTTGATTACGTGGCGGTATCATTCCCTCGGTATGGCTACGACATCAGCAAAGCCCGTGAGTTACTTGAAGCAGCAGGCAGTTCCGCCTGGGTTATTGCCAAAATTGAACGTGCAGAAGCCGTAGCTGACGATGCGGCATTGGATGATTTGATCATGGCCAGCGACGGGGTCATGGTGGCGCGCGGTGACCTGGGCGTTGAAATTGGCGATGCCCGATTGGCTGGCATACAGAAACGGATCATTTTGCATGCCCGGACACTGAACAAGCTGGTCATAACAGCAACACAGATGATGGAATCCATGATCTCCAGCCGTTTACCTACTCGTGCCGAGGTGTCAGATGTGGCCAATGCCGTACTTGACTACACCGATGCCGTCATGCTTTCAGCAGAGACCGCTGCCGGTCAATATCCTGTAGACGCGGTAGCCGCCATGGCACGTATTTGCCTGGGTGCCGAGCAGGAGCCAGGTACAACACAGTCAAAACATCGCCTGGGTGAAAGCTTCCAGCGCTGTGACGAAACCATTGCGCTATCGGCCATGTACGCCGCCAACCATTTCCATGGCATCAAGGCCATTGTCAGCCTTACTGAAAGTGGTCACACCCCGCTGATCATGTCCAGAATACGATCGGGCATACCGATCTATTGCTATACCTCACATATCGCAACTGAACGGCGCGTCGCTTTGTTCAGAGGCGTTTATGCCCTGCCCTTTGATGCGGAAGCGGTTGCTCATGAAAAAATCGGTGATACTGCGGTGCGCGTACTGGTCGAACAAGGCCTGATCAGAAAAGGCGACTGGGTCATCATCACAAAAGGTGACCGTCGCAACGACGGAGCAACCAACAGCATGCGCATTGTCTGCGCTGAATAAATAAATGTGTATACCGCGTATCTACCTGGCCTCGGCCAGCCCAAGACGACACGAAATTCTGACTCACATGGGTGTCGATCACGTCATCCTGACAGTTCCTGCACCAGAGGGTGAGGATGAGCCTCGTCTGCCCGACGAGAGCCCTCAGGACTATGTAAAGAGAACTGCGCTCGATAAAGCTATTCGGGCCAACTCATGGATAGAACAAAACAAGTTGCCACGCTACCCCATACTCACCGCCGACACAACCGTATCGCTGGATGGTCGGATTCTGGGGAAACCTGAATCGATACAAGACGCGAAGTACATGCTAGGCTGTCTTTCAGGAAAAACACATCTGGTCCAGACTGCCGTTACGCTAACGCTGAAGGGTGTCGTAAATGAACACCTTAGCACGACACAGGTGACGTTCGACACACTATCTGCTCATCAGATCGAAGAATATGCCAGCGGCGACGAACCCTGGGGCAAAGCGGGTGGTTATGGCATCCAGGGGAAAGCCGCGGCCTTTATTGTGAACATCAATGGCAGCTACAGTGGCGTGATGGGGTTGCCGGTGTATGAAACAGCCCAACTGCTGCGGTTGTGCAAGACGGTGTGAGGCGACGCAGCTTGGAAGCATCGCCAGCAGGTTGAGATGAGCGTCGATCGTACGCCTGAGCTGCTCCTGAACCCCTGTCCGTTGCGCATTACTTGTGCAGGCTGTGACCTGCTTGCCGCGGGTTTATCATTCGCCCCGCCGGTATGCAGCCCTATCGGGCGGCCGCAGGTGGCGGCTGTGAGCGCGCACAAAGTAAAACGCCCCGCAACGAAGAGTTGCGGGGCGTTTTGGTATAAAAGCCTGACGATGACCTACTTTCACAGACGTTAATCAACTATCATCGGCGCAGAGGTGTTTCACGGTCCTGTTCGGGATGGGAAGGGGTGGGACCACCTCGCTATGGTCGTCAAGCGTAACTTGTTGCCTGGGCTGGTGAACTGCTTAGGCCAACCTGGGCCAATCGTGGAAGAAGCAACGTGTGGTGCGTGATGCATCACACACGATGGTGAGTACTTATGTTTTGCAGTGTTGGGTTGCGTTGTTTAGCGGTGCTGTTGCTGCCGGGTTAGGGCAGACTTTCAATTTGTTTGAACGGCACTTGAATCACGTTAACCTGCAAGGTTATAGGATCAAGCCGCACGGGCAATTAGTACTGGTTAGCTAAGTACATTACTGTACGTACACACCCAGCCTATCAACGTCCTGGTCTCGAACGACCCTTCAGGGGCTCTAGGCCCCGGGATACCTAATCTTCAGACGAGTTTCCCGCTTAGATGCCTTCAGCGGTTATCTCTTCCGTACATAGCTACTCGGCAATGCCATTGGCATGACAACCGATACACCAGCGGTACGTCCACTCCGGTCCTCTCGTACTAGGAGCAGGCTCCGTCAAGTATCCAACGCCCACGGCAGATAGGGACCAAACTGTCTCACGACGTTTTAAACCCAGCTCACGTACCTCTTTAAATGGCGAACAGCCATACCCTTGGGACCGGCTACAGCCCCAGGATGAGATGAGCCGACATCGAGGTGCCAAACACCGCCGTCGATATGAACTCTTGGGCGGTATCAGCCTGTTATCCCCAGAGTACCTTTTATCCGTTGAGCGATGGCCCTTCCATTCAGAACCACCGGATCACTATGTCCTGCTTTCGCACCTGTTCGACGTGTCAGTCTCACAGTCAAGCACGCTTATGCCATTGCACTATCAGCACGATTTCCGACCGTACCTAGCGTACCTTCGAACTCCTCCGTTACGCTTTGGGAGGAGACCGCCCCAGTCAAACTGCCCACCATGCACTGTCCCCAACCCGGATAACGGGCCAAGGTTAGAACCGCAAACAGACCAGGGTGGTATTTCAAGGTTGGCTCGGCCAAATCTAGCGACTTGGTTTCAACGCCTCCCACCTATCCTACACAGGCCGGTTCACAGTTCAATGCAAAGCTACAGTAAAGGTTCATGGGGTCTTTCCGTCTAGCCGCGGGTAGATTGCATCATCACAAACACTTCAACTTCGCTGAGTCTCAGGAGGAGACAGTGTGGCCATCGTTACGCCATTCGTGCAGGTCGGAACTTACCCGACAAGGAATTTCGCTACCTTAGGACCGTTATAGTTACGGCCGCCGTTTACCGGGGCTTCGATCAAGAGCTTGCACCCCATCACTTAACCTTCCGGCACCGGGCAGGCGTCACACCCTATACGTCCACTTTCGTGTTAGCAGAGTGCTGTGTTTTTAATAAACAGTCGCAGCCACCGATTCTCTGTGACCCCTTCATGCTCAGGGCGCAGGCCCATCACACTACCAGGGTATACCTTCTCCCGAAGTTACGGTATCAATTTGCCGAGTTCCTTCTCCTGAGTTCTCTCAAGCGCCTTGGAATATTCATCCCGTCCACCTGTGTCGGTTTGCGGTACGGTCGTGCAGTACTGAAGCTTAGAGGCTTTTCTTGGGACCACTTCCGATTAGTTTAAGACCGAAGTCTTATTCAGCCACACCCTTGAATTACGCGCCCGGATTTGCCTAAAGCGCCTTCTATAGTGCAGCAACGGGGACTTCCAACACCCCGATAACCTTTCGCAATCCGTCCCCCCATCGCATACTGCAACGGTGCTGGAATATTAACCAGCTTCCCATCAGCTACGCATCTCTGCCTCGCCTTAGGGGCCGACTCACCCTGCGCCGATGAACGTTGCGCAGGAAACCTTGGACTTACGGCGAGGGGCTTTTCACCCCCTTTATCGCTACTCATGTCAGCATTCGCACTTCTGATACCTCCAGCAGACTTTACAATCTGCCTTCGCAGGCTTACAGAACGCTCTCCTACCGCGTATATCGAAGATATACACCCGCAGCTTCGGTAACTGGCTTAGCCCCGTTACATCTTCCGCGCAGGACGACTCGATCAGTGAGCTATTACGCTTTCTTTAAAGGATGGCTGCTTCTAAGCCAACCTCCTGACTGTCTAAGCCTTCCCACTTCGTTTCCCACTTAGCCCGTTTTAGGGACCTTAGCTGGCGGTCTGGGTTGTTTCCCTCTTGAGTCCGGACGTTAGCACCCGGTGCTCTGTCTCCCGCGCTGTACTTGCCGGTATTCGGAGTTTGCCATGGTTTGGTAAATCGCAATGACCCCCTAGCCATAACAGTGCTCTACCCCCGGCAGTAATACGCGAGGCACTACCTAAATAGTTTTCGGAGAGAACCAGCTATTTCCAGGCTTGTTTAGCCTTTCACCCCTATCCACAGTTCATCCCCTAATTTTTCAACATTAGTGGGTTCGGTCCTCCAGCACGTGTTACCGTGCCTTCAACCTGACCATGGATAGATCGCCTGGTTTCGGGTCTACACCCAGCGACTAAAATCGCCCTATTCGGACTCGCTTTCGCTACGCCTTCCCTATTCGGTTAAGCTTGCCACTGAATGTAAGTCGCTGACCCATTATACAAAAGGTACGCAGTCACCCCATAAAGAGGCTCCTACTGTTTGTATGCACACGGTTTCAGGATCTATTTCACTCCCCTTCCGGGGTTCTTTTCGCCTTTCCCTCACGGTACTGGTTCACTATCGGTCGATCACGAGTATTTAGCCTTGGAGGATGGTCCCCCCATCTTCAGACAGGATTTCACGTGTCCCGCCCTACTTGTCTGACGCTTAGTTCCACATACTGTATTTCACCTACAGGGCTATCACCTGCTACGGCGGCTCTTTCCAGGGCCTTCGGTTATACAACATGCTAAATCGTCACGGCTGCTCCGGTTTCGCTCGCCGCTACTACCGGAATCTCGGTTGATTTCTTTTCCTCGAGTTACTGAGATGTTTCAGTTCACCCGGTTCGCTTCAACACACCTATGTATTCAGTGTGTGATACCCTCTTGCGAGGGTGGGTTTCCCCATTCGGACATCTGCGGATCAAAGCTTGTTTGCCAGCTCCCCGCAGCTTTTCGCAGGCTACAACGTCCTTCATCGCCTGTGATCGCCAAGGCATCCACCATGTGCACTTAGTCACTTGATCCTATAACGTTGCACGCTATAGGTCTCTAACTTGAGTTTGCGTGTTTGTGCCGTTCATCATTCTTAAGGCCCAGCCATGAATGACTGGAT